>NZ_CP020083.1:900000-1170000 GCF_003431825.1 Blastomonas fulva
GTGCGCGTTGCACAAATGGGTGCCGAAGATGCTGGCGGTGGGCATGATAATCCGGCGCTGCCGCGTCCACACCTGCGGCGCGTAGAAGGTGTAGCGGCGGCCCGCCATCTCCTCGGCATAGACCACGCGCCCGCCGAACGGCTTGACCAGCGAGGTCGAGACCCCCAGCGAATCCTGCCCGGCACGCTCGATCACCAGATCGGGCACCCCGCGCGGGTTCCCGGGCGAACTCAGGATGCGCCCGACCGCGGTGCCGAACGGCTTCATCGTATGCTGCTGATAGCTGCGCACGCCTTCCTTGAACCGTTCGATATCCGTGCGGGCATCGGGCAGGCGTGGCAGGCTGTCGGGCCAGAGGAATTCGCTGTCGCGGCGCTTCAGCCCTTCGAGGCTGATGATGCCCTCGACCGATTCCTCGAGCCCCAAGGATTGCAGGAACTCGCGCTGGCCGTCGGTGGTGGTGACGATGACGGTGCGCGCCTTGTACAATCGCGTCGCCTCGATCATCTCGAGCCCCAAGGGATCGGCCAGATCGCGGCTGCCGGGGCCGTAATAGAGCAGCACCGATTCGCCGCCGCGCAATTGCGCACGGGCCAGCATCTCCGATGGCGAGGCGCTGCCGGTCTTGCCCATGAAGGCGAAGTGATAGCCCGACGATGCGCCGTAGAACGCCAATGTGCCGTTTTCCTCGAGCAGCTGGAAGCTGCGCGGGAAGGCGGTCTCGCCTGCGTGGCTGACCACGAAATCGGCGAGCGATCCATCGTTGATAGCCCGGTATTCGTCGAGCAGCACCGATCCGTCCGCCTCCCATGCGCGCGCGGCATCGGGATCGTCGGGGACCGCGGTGAACAATGCGGCAAAACGCGGGTCCTTGCGGTTGAGCGCGCCGACCGCACCCTGTTCCTTGACGAAGTCCGCGCGGTCCTCGCTCGAGACAAGCCCGGTTGCCTTGAGCCCCGACTTGATGCTGCTCTTGAGCGCATCGAGCCCGGTGCCGGTGGCCGACCCTTCGACGAAGATCGTCTTGCCGGGCACGATCTGCAGTGTGGTGAACAGGCAGCGGGTGATCGTGCCGAGGTTGAGCACATAGGACCCCGCCTGTTCCAGCGTCAGATCGGGCGGTACGCGGTGAAGCTGCGGCCCCTGGACGTTGAGGAACTGCGCGTGGCTGCCGGTCTTGGTCTCGTAGCCCTGGATCGCGAAGCCTGCGAACATCGGATCGTCGCCCGCCTGCGGTGACAAGAGGTCCGAGGTGCCCGAATAGACGACGACCATGTCGCCGACGCGCAAGCGGCCCTCGCTTTTGACCTCGCTGCCCAATGCGGCGACCAGCGCCAGCCCGCCCGATCCGGTGATCTGGACGTCTTCGTCATGACTGTCGAAGGGCGAGACCGGGATGCCGGTGAGCGCCCAGATGTCGTTGAAGTTGACCTCGCTGGTCAGCATATAGACCAGCGCCTCGTTGGGCTCGGGCGCCACGACCGCCACGATATGCTCGCGCTCATGGGACGCCGGAGGCCCGAAGCGTGGGCTCCCGGTGTCGGGGTCGCGGCTGATGCCGAAGGCGAGCTGCTTGTGCGGGATCGCGGTAACGCCCGGATAGAAGGGCGCGCCGACCGGCAGCAATTGGCCAGATGCGATCATCTCGGCCTTGTTCGCCTCATGCTCGCTGTCGATCCACACCCCGTTGCGGCGCACGGGCAGAGGCGGGCTCTGCTTGTCCATGAACTGGCGGATGCCGGTCTTGCCGCCATCGGGATCGATGATCGCTTCGGCGAAATGTTCGCCCTCGCGCTTGAGGCCCGCGGCCATGCCCTGCGTCCAGCCGGTGCGCACCGCGTCGAGCGCACGGCGCCCCGCTTCGCCGCGTCCGGCCCATTCGAGCTGCTTGAGGATGCGCTGGAGGAACGGGTCCTCGAGCACGGCATCGAGATCGATATGCGCGGGGTTGGCCCAGCGCTTGGTCATCGCCTTGCGGTCGGCAAACGCCTTGCCCAGCGGGCTTTCGGGCCCGTGCCGCGCAAATTCGCGCACCATGCCATGCGCGAGCGACAACACATCGTTCGAGGCATCCGCCACCTGTTCGATCGCGCCGATCTCGAGCGCCTCTTCGGCACTGATCGCCCGCCCGCCGAGGATCAGATCGAGCGCATCGCGCAGGCCCTCGCCCGCGCGGCGTTCGGCGAGCAGCCGCGGCAGACGCTGCGTGCCGCCATAGCCGGGGAGCAACCTGAGGTTGATCTCGGGCTGACCGAAGCGCGCGACGGGCTCGGCAATGCGGTAATGACAGGCGAGCGCGAACTCCATCCCGCCGCCCAAAGCCACGCCCTGGATCGCCGCGATGCACGGCTTGCCCATCATCTCGATCCTGGAAAACGCGAGCTGCGCATTATTGGGCAGCACGCCGGCTTCCTCGACGGTGTTCACCTCCTCGAGCATCTGGCGGATATCCGCGCCCGCGACGAACGAGGCGGTGCCCTGGCCTGTAAACACCACCGCGATGACATCGTCCTTGCGCGCAAGGTGCTCGACCACGATCACGAGTTCGTCGATCGCGCGTTCGTTGAGCGCGTTGACCGGGGCATTGGTGACGGTGACCGTCGCGACCCGCTTGCCGTCTCCCAGCTGGTTGTACTGGATCAGGAAATAGCGGTAGCGCTCAAACAGCGCCTGTTCCTCCGACAATTGCTGTTTACGCCGCCAGGTGGCGACCGCGGTTTGCAGCGCGTCGATGCTATCCGGGTTGCGCAGCGTCGAGGTGTCGCCGATCTCGCCACCCTCGACGATCGCGCGCACCATCCGGCGCATGTACTTGCCCGAACGGGTCTCGGGAAATTCCGACACCTCCAGGAAATCCGACGGCACCGCGACCGCGCCCTTTTCGGTGCGGACCAGATCGGTGAGCCGGCGGCGGTCGTCCTGGGTCAGCCTGCGGCCCGCAACAGCGGTGACGAACGCGATCGGCGTCGCGCCCTTTTCGCGGTGCGGCGCGCCGACGACGAGCACATTGCCCACCGGCGAATTGGGATCGAGCGTCTTGTCGCGCAGGATCGCGCCTTCGATTTCCTCGGTGCCGATGCGGTGGCCCGAGACGTTGATGACATCGTCCGATCTGCCATGCAGCGAGAACGATCCGTCCTCGTGGCGGATGGCGAAATCCCCCTGGGTATAGGCCCAGGTGCCGCGCCAGCGCTCCCAATAGGTGCTCGAATAGCGGCCCGAATCACCCCGCCAGTCGGGATTGACCCGGACACCGCCCGACGTCGAGTCCAGCGTGAACCTGTCGGTATCGCCCCAGATGGTGCGGGTGAGATACGGGTACGGTAGCGCGATGACGATCTCGCCCTTCTCGCCGTTCTTGGCGCGACGCCATGGCACGCCGCCGGCACTCACGCGCACCAGCCCGAAATCGGCCTCGGGCGCGTCCGCGTCCTCGACCCACACATCGCCGACGATCCACGGCAGCGGATAGGTGTGCGCGTCAGCGCGCAGCGGGAAATCGGTATTGCCGTAGAAATGCGTCCAGGCAATGCCGCCATGCTCGGTCGCCCAATAGCTGTTGATGTACCAAGGCGTCACATGCTCCATCGCGAACGCCTGCACCGATGGCGAGGTGGGTTCGGCGCAGAAGGTCGCGACCTTGAGCGACGACATGTCGTAATTCTGGATGTCCTTGAGGTTCTCGGGATCCTGCATCACGCTCTTGAGGAAGGTGACGCCGGCCTTGAAGATCTGCACCTTGTGCCGCTCGATGATCGAAGCAAAGCGCCCCGCATGCGGGAAGACCGGCGACCCTTCGGTGATGATCGTGGTCACGCGGCACAGCAGCGATCCTGCGATGAGATAGCTTTGGCCGGTGATCCAGCCCGGATCGGCCACGACGAACATGACATCGCCTGGCGACGCATCGAACGCCACCGGCATCGTCGCGGCAACGCCCGCGCAATAGCCGCCATGCACGTGCACCACGCCCTTGGGCTTTCCGGTCGATCCCGAGGTATAAATGATGAAATTGGGGTATTCCGAATCGACTGGCAGCGGGCGCGATGCCGCCCAGATCGCGCGGACGAAATCCGCGTCATCCAGCGCCAGCAGCGCGGCCTCGTCGGCGACATCGATCCCAAGCGCGCGCGCGGCATCGAGGATTTGCCCGCTCGCCTTTGTGGTGAGATCATGGCTCCAGTGATCGCGGCCTGCGTTCCACACCAGATCGGGCTGCGCAGTGTGGCGCACCACCACCACCGCATCGACGCGCGGCGGCGAATCGACCAAAGCCGAGGCGATCGCCATGCGCAGGTTTGCGGCCTGTGCAGCGGACATGCCCGAGCCCTGCGCCAGATCATCGAGCGCGCGGCCCACGCCGCGCATGACATCGGAACGCTCGACGGTCACCTCGCCATCGAGCAGCTCGGTGACCGCATCGGTGATCCGCTCGCGCGCAGCCGTATCGGCTCCTGAAGCGGGATCATCCAGCGCGGCTGCGAGCAGCTGCATCGCGGTGCCGACACCGATGAAATTGTCGAGTGCCGGGTCGGTATAGCTCGTCTTGAACGGCACCATCTGCGCGTTGCGATAGCTGCCATCGGCGGTGATCACTATGCGGGCACCGGCGTCGGCGATGCGGTCGGACAATGTCTTGTCGCTGAACCCGCCGAACACCGGCGTGTAGATGATCCCAGCGCGCTTGGCGCCCTCGGTCCAGTAGATCTGCGCGGGGATGCTCGGCATGTTGAGCGCGATGCGGTCACCCGCCTTGAGGCCCAGCGCGGCCAGCGCCAGCGAACACTTGGCGCTTTCCAGCATCAGGTGCTTGCGGCTGACCGGGTAGCAATCGACCGGGCCGCCGCGACCGTTGTCGCTCGACATGTTCCAGCGATCGCCCTCGAAGATCAGGGCAGTCTCGGCACCATGGCCTGCGAGCACATGCCGGTCGACCTCGTTGAACCCGCTGTTGGTGAACGCGCCTTCGAACCAGCGCCAGTTGGGCGCATCATCGGCGTTGAGGCCGCGCGCCCAGGGCATGTAATCCTGGCCGAGGTCGAGGCTGCGCGCCGCGCCGGTCGCGGCATCCCAGCCTGTCCACGCGTTGGCCTCGCGGTCGAAATACCCCCAGGCGCCAAGCTCGGGCAGGTACCAGCAGATCGCCGATCGCGCCTGATCGCCATGGAAGGCGCCCGGATCTGCGACGCAGGCATTGCGCATGGCATTCCAGCTGGCCGAGTCGGTCAACGGGTTGCTGCGCGGAGGAATGGCGGGGGCGGCCACGGGAACCAGAGCCGTCAGCGGACGGGCCTGAACAGGCGGAAAACGGGAATAGAAGGCATGAGTTCGCAGCTCTCCTGCCGGTCCGGTCCCTAGCGATTCCCAAATCGCATGAGGTCGGCTTCGGCGAACGAAACAAATGTCTCCCGCCGTTCAGATAACATATTGTTTCAAGAAGCGGTAGAGGCCGTCTGCCCCATCACGATCAGCGTTGGTGCCAGCGCCCCACTGCGCGGCTCACCGCCTGCATGAGCTGCATCCGCGCAGGGATGCCTGCAGTGGTTTCCCCCAGCATGACCGCTACGGCATAGCGGGTTCCGTCGGGCGCGGTCATGATGCCGACGTCGTTGTATCCGGTGGAAACCGGCGGCAGATCCTGCCCCGTCCCGGTCTTGTGCAGGAACTGCCAGCCCGCAGGAACGCCCGCTTTCAGCCGATTGGGCCCGCTGCGGGTGCGGCCAAGCGTGTCGAGCATCAGACGGGTCGAGTTCTGCGAGAGCAATTCGCCACGCGCCAGCCGGGCCAGCGCATTGACGATGCCTTCCGGGCTCGCGCCATCGATCGGATCGGCGACATAGGCGGATAACAGGCTGCGGCGCCGGTCGAGCGGCACGCGTTCGCGCGCGGCCTGGAAGGCGCGTCCGGCCGAAAGGCTCTGCCGCCATTCGACGCCCGCGATCCCGCTCTGCAGCAGTCGCTCGCCGGGGCCGAAGCGGATGCTCGACAGGCCCTTGCGGCGCAGGAAATCGTTGACCACGCCGGGCCCGCCCGCGGTGCGCAGCAGCGCATCGTTCGCGCTGTTATCGCTCGCGGTCAGCGCTTCGTTGATCAGCGTGCGCACGGTCTCGCGCACGGTGCCTTCGCGCGCCACGCGGGCCGCCAGCGGCTGGTGGAACAGGGTGAGGTCTTCCGGGGTGATCGTCACCTCGGTATCGAGCGAAAGCTCGCCGCGATCGACCTTTTCGAGCACCGCCATGGTCACCCACAGCTTCGAGACGCTCTGCTGTGGAAACAGCTCGCCGCCGCGGTGGCCGACCACCCAGTCGCCATCGATCCGCCGCACCGCAATCCCTGTCTTGCCCGGGAAGCTGCGCCACAACTGCGCCAGCTCGTCGCGCAAGCCCTGCGGTACGACGTTCGTCGCGCGCGGCGCAAGCGGCGGCGGCACCGGCTGGACGCGCGCGGGCGCAGGCGCCGGACGCGGCTGCGCGACCTGCCGTGGCGTGGAGACGCAGGCAGCAAGCGCGGCTGTAGCGAGGAACAGGGACAGCGTGCGGGCGAACATGCGGCGGCTTTCTGATCGGATTTCGTGTTGGCATCAGGGTTGCACACCCCCGATGTACCGCCCGTGAAGCGATCTAGCCGCAGGTTCCCGCGCACAGGCACGTTTTGCGGTGAATGAGTCGCTGGGCGCGGTGAATGGCCTGGTTATCGCCCCTCCCGCTTGTGGAAGGGGAGAGTGTCAGGGCACCAGCACCGTGTCCACCGCCACCGGCAGCGTGTCCGGAAAATCGCTGTTGAAGTGGAGCCCCCGGCTTTCCTTGCGCTCGAGCGCGCAGCGGACGATCAGGTCGGCGACCTCGATCAGGTTGCGCAACTCGACCAGGTCGGGGGTGACACGGAAGTTGCCGTAATATTCCTCGACCTCGCTGCGCAGCAGCTCGATGCGGTGGCGCGCGCGTTCCAGCCTTTTGGTGGTGCGCACGATGCCGACATAGTCCCACATGAAGCGGCGGATCTCGCGCCAGTTGTACTGGACGACGACCTCCTCGTCCGAATCGGTCACCCGGCTTTCATCCCAGGGAAGGATCGCAGGCGGCGGGCCCAGCTCGTCCCAGTGCTCGATGATGTCGGTGGCGGCAGCATCGCCGAAGACGAAGCATTCGAGCAGGCTGTTGGATGCAAGCCGGTTGGCGCCGTGCAGCCCCGACTGGCTGACCTCTCCGGCCGCATACAGCCCGGGCAGATCGGTGCGGCCCTGAAGGTCGATCAGCACTCCTCCACAGGTGTAATGCTGCGCAGGCACCACCGGGATCGGATCGCGGGTGATGTCGATGCCAAGGCCCAGCAGCTTGTCGTAGATCGTCGGGAAATGCCCCTTCACAAAGTCGGCAGGCTGGTGGCTGATATCGAGATGGACGTAGTCGAGCCCCAGCCGCTTGATCTCGTGGTCTATCGCGCGCGCGACGACATCGCGCGGGGCAAGCTCCAGCCTGGGGTCGAAATCGCCCATGAAGCGATAGCCAGTCTCTGGGATCAGCAGATGCCCACCCTCTCCGCGCACCGCCTCGGTGATCAGGAAGTTCTTGACCTCCAGATTGTACAGGCAGGTCGGGTGGAACTGCATGAATTCCATGTTGGAGACGCGCGCGCCTGCGCGCCAGGCCATGGCGATGCCATCGCCGGTGGCGCCCCTGGGGGCGGTCGAAAACAGGTACGTCCGCCCTGCTCCGCCGCTCGCCAGCAAGGTGGCGCGCGCGGTCAGCGCCTCGACATGGCCGGTCGCGCGGTTGAGCGCATAACAGCCCCAGATGCGCTTGTCGCCGGTGGGGCTGGCGCAGTGCCGGTCGGCGATCAGGTCGATCGCGACCATGTCGGGCATCAGCGTGATGTTGGGGTTGGCCAGTGCCGCGCGTTCGAGCGCCTGCTGCACCGCCCAGCCGGTGGCGTCATCGACATGCACGATCCGCCGATGGCTGTGCCCGCCCTCGCGGGTGAGATGCAGGTCATCGGCATGGTCGCCGCCGCCGCCGTTGCGGTTGAACGGCACGCCCAGGTCGACGAGGTGCTGGATAGCGGCAGGTGCATTCTCGACCACGAATTCGACCGTCTCGCGGCTGTTGAGCCCTGCGCCTGCGACCATCGTGTCGTCGATATGGTTGTCGAACGAATCGCCCTCTTCGAGCACCGCGGCGATGCCGCCCTGCGCCCAGGCGGTCGATCCACCCGAAATGTCGCCCTTGGCCAGCACCAGCACCCGGCAATGCCGCGCGAGGCTCAAGGCAGCGGTCAGTCCCGCCGCGCCCGAGCCGATGATCAGGACGTCATGTTGCATCAGCGATAACCACATGTGAGGAGGGAGCGATCCGGGGCGTCAGGGCTGGCCTGCAGATTGACGAACAATTCATACCCGTCCGGAGGACCAAGCGATACATCCTGGTTGATTTCGACCGGGAAGCCGCCCCTTCGCAGCGCGGAAAACGCAGCGGGCGGCGGAACGGCAAATTCGAAACTGAGGTCGCCCGGATCGCCGCCTTCTGGAAATGTCTGATGAATGGCGTGGAGCGGCAGCCCGAGCATCGTGCCGGATACGCGAACGCTGAACGCCGTCCAGCCATCGTGCCGTGTCATTTCGATTCGTCCAAAATGACCAGCCAGCGAGGGTGGCGCATCTATTTTGCCCGGCCGCAAATGCTTGTCGGGGTCGATAACGGCTTGAGGATCGACCACCACCATGGCTTGAAGAAATCGCGCCGTTTCCGGCCCGGGCCGGCACATTGCAGGATCTTCAAAAGCAAGCAGGCCATCCAGAACCGCCGGCCCCGCCATCTGCCGCTCGGCGCAGCCGGAGAGAAGCGCAGCACCCATTGCGATCGCCGCAATCCGTTTCACGCCACCGCCTTGGTGAGGTTGAGGAACACGTCCTCGAGATCGGGCTCGCGGGTCGAGACGTCGACGATGCCATAGCCTGCCTCGCGCACCCGGCTCATCACCTGCCCCGCGTTGAGCCTGTCCTTGCTGTAGCCGATCTCGACCATCCGGTCGGTGAGCTTGCTGACCTTGTCGAACGCCGGGTCTGCGGGAAGCGCGGCGATATCCTGGTCAAGCGTCAGCACGATGAGCTTGTCGCGCGCCATGCCGACCATTTCGGCGGTGGGTTTGTTGGCGATCAGCCTGCCGTGGTTGATGATCGCGATCCGGTCGCACAGCTCCTCGGCCTCTTCGAGGTAATGCGTGGTGAGCACGATGGTGACGCCTGCGCGGTTCAATTCGCGCACATAGTCCCACAGTTGCTGGCGCAGATCGATGTCGACGCCCGCGGTGGGTTCGTCGAGCACCAGGATCGGCGGGGAATGCACCATCGCCTTGGCCACCAGCAGCCGCCGCTTCATGCCGCCGGACAGCGTGCGGGCATAGGCATCGGCCTTGTCCTCGAGCCGCACCGCGCGCAGCAGCTCTGCCGTACGCCGGTGCGCCTTGGGCACGCCGAACAGCCCGGCTTGAAGCTCGAGCGCTTCGGCAGGCGTGAAGAACGGATCGAACACGATTTCCTGCGGCACGATACCGATCGACGCCTTGGCGTTGCGCGGATTGGCGTCGATGTCGAAGCCCCAGATGCTGGCAGAGCCCGAGGTCTTGCGGACCATGCCCGACAGGATGTTGATGAGGGTGGACTTGCCCGCGCCGTTGGGGCCCAGCAGGCCGAAGATCTGGCCGCGCGGGACATCGAAGCTCACACCGTCCAGCGCCAGCTTGTCGGGGGCCTTGCCTGCGCCTTTGTAGATCTTGCGCAGATTGTCGATCGAGATGGCAGCCTGGGTCACGGCAAGCGGATTAGCCGCTCGGGTTACGTTGCGCAAAGGGAAAGGTGGAAGCGCGGCAACCGAAACGAAATATGCAGGCCGCACGCAGCCTGCATATTTCGAAAACCGGTCACCAGCCGATCAAGCCGGTGCGAAACCGCTTTATTCGGCGACTTCGTAATATTGCGGCGCTGCCTCGTTGAGGATCTCGAGGATCTTCTTCAGAGCGGCAGGCTCGTCGGTCTTTTCCATCGCGGCCAGTTCACGCGCGAGGCGGCTAGAGGCCGCTTCGAAGATCTGGCGCTCGGAATAGCTCTGCTCGGGCTGGTCGTCCGGGCGGAACAGGTCGCGGGTCACTTCGGCAATCGACACGAGGTCGCCCGAATTGATCTTCGCTTCATATTCCTGGGCACGGCGCGACCACATGGTGCGCTTGACCTTGGGCTTGCTTTTCAGCGTTTCCATCGCCTCGCGCAGCGTCTTGTCAGACGACAGCTTGCGCATGCCGATGCTTTCAACCTTGTTGACCGGAACGCGAAGGGTCATGCGTTCCTTTTCGAAGCGCAGCACGTACAGCTCGAGCTGCATGCCGGCAATTTCTTCCTTCTGAAGCTCCACAACACGGCCGACACCGTGCTTGGGATACACCACATAATCGCCTACATCAAAAGACAGCGCTTTGGCGGCCATTCAAAAACCTTTCTCAATTCAGGGGAAGCGGGAGCCTTTTCGAACCTGCGATCCTGCCGTCCGAACGGAATCTCCTCGAATATGTGCCGAAAGCGGGACACCAACACAGTGCCGCACTGCAGCACTGATGGGCGCTGCTTAACAGATTCGTCACAAAATAGCCACCCTGTAATGGCCATTCCGGACCCAAATGGGGTCTCGCAGGCCCAAAAACAAGCGGCGCCGGACGCGAGGACGCGCCCGACGCTACGGAATGTGAGAACGATTGCAGGCGATCAGGCCGCCCGAAGGCTCCCCGCCGACCGAGTGTCTACGTGCTCAGTCGCCCTCGCCGGGTTCGGGCGAGAAGAAAGCCTCGTACTTGCCGTCCTTGCCCTTGTACTCATCGGCGTCAGCGGGCGATTCCCGCTTGACGGTGATGTTGGGCCATTCGGCACTGAACTTGGTGTTGAGCTCGAGCCACTTTTCCAGGCCGTCCTCGGTATCGGGAAGGATCGCTTCGGCCGGGCATTCGGGTTCGCACACGCCGCAGTCGATGCACTCGCTGGGGTTGATCACCAGCATGTTCTCGCCTTCATAGAAGCAGTCCACGGGGCATACTTCCACGCAGTCCATGTATTTGCACTTGATGCAGGCGTCGGTGACTACATAGGTCATCGGCTGTGATCGCTCCCCTGAGTGGTTTGCCGGGCATCTCTCGCCCGTCTGGCATGGTGATTCTGCTGGCCTTGCTATTGCGATAGGCAGGTGGCGTCAATATCGCGCTGCCTCGGGCGGACATAGCCAGGCTTTATCCGGCGGCGCGCCGGTCCTCGGGCTCGCGATAGCAGGCCATCGCCTCTTCGGCAGGGCCACGACGCCAGGGCAGATGGTCGATCTGCAGCACCAGCACGCGCGAACCCTGGGGGACGGTAAGGATGTCGCCGCAGCGCACCGCGTGATGCGCCTTGACCACCCGGGTGCCGTTGGCCCGGATCACGCCCTGTTCGGCCAGCGACTTGCCCTGCGACCGGCTGCGCACCAGCCGCAGATACCACAATAGCACATCCATCCGCATATGCCCGCCCGCACCCGAGCCCGATCCACCCGTTTCAGCCAATCGCCACCTTCCATTGTGCCAGTGCCGCAAAATGTCCGTCGGGCCTGGGCGGGGGTGCCGCCTCGACCGCCTTTTTCCGCCCCAGACCGCGCCAGCGCCACAGCGCCGCAGCATCGGCTCCGCCCGCCGCCGCGCCATCGCGGCGAAAGCCTGCCGCGCGCATCAGCCGCTCGGTGTTGGCGGCGGTCAGCCCCATCGAGATCGCCAGCGCAGGATCGATGACAAAGCTCGCCGCCTGGCCGCGCCGGTCGTGCGCGGCGCGGATCAGCTTTTCGGCCATGTCGACGCGCAGCGCCTGATCGCCCACCAGCCGATAGGCCGGGTGACCGCCAGCCGGCAGCGAGCCTGCCGGGACCACCGTGCGCAGCGCGGCGACCTGCGCATCTCCCGGCGGCGGCAGGGGTTCGCCCGCCTGCACCGCGCGCACCAGGCCAAGCTGCCGCTGGCAATCGGGTCGGATCATCGCGGCGCAGAACACGTCGAGGCTGCCCAGCCGCACCCCCAGCCGCTGCAGCACCTGCCGCGCGGCAGGATCCAGCGCGCTGATCAGCCCATCGGCCTGCACTCGCGGCATCGCGCCGCCTGCATCGACCAGCTGCACCAGCAGCGCGCGCAGCGGCCCGGAGCAGCGCTTGTCCTCGGCCGCGCGGGCCAGCGCGCGCACTGGCGCCAGCGGCGTTCCCAGTTGCGCCTCGAGCCAGGCCGCGACGTGTGCCAGCAGCGCCTCGTGATCGGCACGCGGCAGCGCCTCGAGCGCACGGTCGGGCTGGAACTTCGGCTGGGCGAGCGAGGCACCGCGCACGATCTGCCCGATCCGCTGCCCGCGCCACAGCAATGCGGGGCGCGCCTTGTCATCGGCTGCGATGGCAAGGCTGCCGGGCACATCGCCGATCAGCTCGCGCGCGCGCCTGGCCAGCAGCCCCGGCAGATGCCGGTCCGCTGCGGCGAGCAGCAGCTTGCGGTCCGCCAGCCGCGCCTGTGCGTCGACGACAAAGGCAAAGCCGTTCAACTTGCCGATCGGCTCGCCATCGACGCAGATCGCATCCCCCTCTTCCAGCGTCACCGGCAGCAGCGAGGCATCGCCGCCAAGGCCACGCAACAGCACGGCGGTGCGCCGGTCGACGAACCTTTGCGCCAGCGCCTTGTGCAGCGCATCGGACAGGCGCTCCTCTACCGCACGGGTGCGGCCTGCCATTTCCGCCGGATCGGCAAGCCAGTCGCGGCGCTGCGCGACATAGGCCCAGGTGCGGATCGCCGCGATGCGCGCGCCCAATTTCTCGACATCGCCCTGCACCTGATCGAGATCGGCGATACGCCGGGCGATGAAGTCCGCCGGGATATGCCCTTTTCCCTGCCCCAGATGCTGCCAGAGCTGGGCGACGAAACTGGCGTGATGCTCCGCCCCGCGATGCTGGAAATCGGGCAGGCTGCACACCGACCAAAAGCGCCGCACCGCGGCTGTCCCGCGCACGCTGGCGCCGACATTGGGATCATCGGCAAGCCGCCGCAGCACCGCAAGATCGATCGCCTCGGGCGCGGGTTTGAGCACCGGGCTGGAGGGCAAGCGTTCCAGATCGGCGATCAGGTGCCCCAGGCTGTCAAAGCGCGGCGCAGAATCGCGCCAGAACAAAGATTTGAGCGGCGGGAACTGGTGCTGCTCGATCCGCTCGATCTCTTCGTCGCTGAACTGCGCATCGGCGCGGCCCGCGACCGATCCGAAGGTGCCGTCGCGCTGATGCCGCCCGGCGCGCCCGGCGATCTGCGCCATTTCGGGCAGAGTCAGCCGCCGCCGCCGCGCGCCGTCATATTTGTACAACGAGGCGAACGCGACATGCTCGACATCCATGTTGAGCCCCATGCCGATCGCATCAGTGGCGACGAGATAATCGACCTCGCCGGCCTGATACATCGCCACCTGCGCGTTGCGCGTCGCGGGGCTCAAGGCGCCCATCACCACCGCAGCGCCGCCGCGGAAACGGCGCAGCATCTCGGCAACCGCATAGACCTCCTCGGCGGAGAACGCGACGATCGCGCTGCGCGGCGGCAGCCGCGAGAGCTTCTTGATCCCGGCATAACTCAACGTCGAAAAGCGCGGGCGGGTGATGATCTCGGCATCGGGCACCAGCGTGCGCACCATGGGAGCCAGCGCTTCGGACCCCAGGATCATCGTCTCGTCGCGGCCACGCGCGTTGAGGATACGGTCGGTGAAGACGTGCCCGCGCTCGGGATGTGCGCCAAGCTGTGCCTCGTCGATCGCGACGAAGGCGAAATCGCGCCCGTCCTGCAGCGGCATGCTTTCGGCGGTGGAGAGGAACCAGCGCGCGCCCGGCGGGACGATGCGCTCTTCCCCGGTGACCAATGCGACCTCCTTGGGCCCCTTGATCGCGACCACCCGGTCATAGACCTCGCGCGCCAGCAGGCGGAGCGGAAAGCCGATCAGGCCGCTGGAGTGCGCGCTCATCCGCTCGATGGCAAGATGGGTCTTGCCGGTATTGGTCGGTCCCAGCACGGCAGTCACGGAGCCCTGCGCAGATCGGGACGAAAATCGGGTCATGGGAGCAGCCTCCACGCCTTACATCATGGCCGCCTCGCCAAGTTGCAAGCCCCATTCGGCAAGCCGTGCAATCGTCTGTGGACAGGTTCCGCCATTGGCCCGGCTTAATGCACCGCTCGTCCCGGCGAACGGGTTTTGTCGCGCGGGTTAATTTGACTTTAACCGGCATTCTCCACAAGATTTGCGGGCGAGGAAAAATCGCCATCGTGCCCGCCTGAAAGGTGCAGCACGGGAGGAATGGCGAAAAAGGGTCGGACTTGTTTCAGCAACGCGAACAGCTTTTGGGGGCAGGGGCCGCCACCGCCAGACTGTCGATGGCCGATGCGCTTCCGGCGCCGGCCATGGGCGTGCCCGGGCTTGGCCTCGGCTCGATCCGTGAGCGCTGGTCGCGGCTTGCAACCTTCATCCACGAGACCAACTGGACCCCGGATCTGGGCCAGAACATCGGCAGCCTTGAATGGTTTCGCGGGCTCGCGACGCTCTGCCTGCTGTGCACCGGCGCCTATGCGGTGTGGCCGGGCATCCATCCGCTGGGCGCGGCGGCGATGGCCCCGGCCCCTGTTGCGCTGGAAGAATTGCGCAGCCAGATGATCATGCCGATGGCATTCGGCAGCGATACCGGACGCGCGATGGCGGCAACCGATGCGGTGGTCGCTTTGCGCCAGGCACCCGAGCGCCCGACGATCGAACTTGCCGCCGTCATCGGCCGCGGCGACAGCTTCATGCGCGTGATGCAGCGCGCAGGTGTGGGCAGCGGCGATGCGCAATCGGTCGCCAATCTCGTCTCCTCGGTGGTTCCGCTCGAGGACATTCGCGACGGCACCCGCATCGACATCACCTTGGGCCGCCGTTTTGCACGCAACCAGCCGCGCCCGGTCGAGACCATCGCATTCCGCGCGCGCTTCGACATGAACGTCGAGATCGTGCGGGCAGGATCCGAGCTCGATCTGGTGCGCAAGCCCATTCTGGTCGACGCCACCCCCTTGCGCATTCGCGGCACGGTGGGCTCAAGCCTCTATCGTTCGGCGCGCGCGGCAGGCGCGCCTCCGGGCGCGATCCAGGCCTATCTGCGCACGCTGGGCACCCAGCTTTCGATCGGCAACGATATCCGCGCGACCGACGAGTTCGACATCATCGTCGATTACAAGCGCGCTGCAACCGGCGAGGTCGAGATGGGCGACCTGCTCTATGCGGGTCTCGAACGCAGCGGCAAGCCGCGCGCGCAGATGCTGCGCTGGAAGGCCGGCAACGGCATGCAGTGGTTCGAGGCTTCGGGCGTGGGCGAGGAACGCGGCGAATTCGCCCGGCCGGTCAACGGCGCGATCACATCGGGCTATGGCTATCGCCGCCACCCGATCCTGGGTTTCCGCCGGATGCACAGCGGCATCGATTTTCGCGCCCGCAGCGGCACGCCGATCTATGCCACCGCCGACGGCGTGGTGAACTATGCCGGACGCAAGGGCGGGTACGGCAACTTCGTGCGCATCGCCCATGGCGGCAACATCGCCAGCGGCTATGGCCATATGAGCCGGATCGCGGTGAGCAGCGGCACCCGCGTGCGCCGCGGCCAGGTGATCGGCTATGTCGGATCGACCGGCCTTTCGACCGGCCCGCACCTGCACTACGAACTCTATCGCGGCGGCCGCGCGGTCGATCCCGGATCGGTCCGCTTTACCACCCGCGCGCAGCTTTCGGGCAGCGAACTGGCGAACTTCCGCGCGAGGCTGAAGCAATTGCAGGCCGTGGCACCTGGCGCCGCGCTGCAATCGCTGGCCCCGCCGCCCACCGCCCAGACCGCCGAGCCCAAGCGCGAGATCGAACGGATCGCAGGCACGACGATCGCGTAAATCTCGTTCCGGCTAGCTGCTAGCGCGGGACAAGATCGCCGCAACGCGCGTCGAACGTCCGGGCAAGCTCGGCCAGGCTGATGGACCTGAGCCGCGCGATCAGCAGCTGTTCTGCCTCCTGCAGCGCACTGTCCAGCGCCTCGTTGACGACGCTCGCGACCTGACAGCCGGGATTGGCGTTCTCGACCCCGATGGCGAACAGCCGAGGTCCGCCGACCGCGCGGTGGACGTCCAGCAGCGTCACCGCGTTCAGATCAGTGGCGATCGCCCAGCCGCCGCCATGTCCCTTTTCCGATCTGACATAGCCCGCTTCGCGCAGGCCCGACATCGTGCGCCGGATCAGCACCGGGTTGGTATCGAGCATCCGCGCGATTGTCTCTGACGTCATCGGACCATCGTGCCGCGCCAGATGGATCAGCACATGCAACATCCGGGAGAGGCGACCATCGTTCCGCATGAAAACCACCTTGGTCGCTCGCAACGACTTGGCAAGCACCGAATTTCACGATACCTATCAGGTTACATGATTCGGAGATATCAGCAATGCAGGCCTTCAACAGGATCGATCACTGGGACAGCGCGGCGGAACGCTATGAACGCACGGCGCATCCCTATACCGCCAGCTATGTCGAGGCCGGGTTAGCGCAGGTGCCGCTGACCCCCAGGTCGCGCGTTCTGGATGTCGCGGCCGGCACCGGCGCGCTGGCGTTCGCCGCCGCAAGAAGCGGTGCCCAGGTGCTTGCCACCGACTTTTCCCCCGGCATGGTCGCCCGGATTGCGGCCAGGGCGGTGCCAAACGTCGAGGCGCAAGTGATGGATGGCCAGGCACTCGATCTGCCCGACGCCAGCTTCGACGCGGTCTTCTCGTTCTTCGGCGTGTTCATGTTCCCGGACTGGCGCAAGGGATTGGCCGAGATGGCGCGGGTCACCCGGCCCGGCGGACACGGCGTCGTGGCGGTCTGGCAGGACCGTGGCGCCGGTGCCTTCATGCTGCTCGGCCAGCTTATCCGGCGCCTGTTTCCCGAAACACCGCTGGCTCCGATGCCCGAGTCGATGACGATCCTCAACACCGCCGAAGGGTTTGCCGCCGAACTGATCGGTGCAGGCTATCGCGATCCGCGGATCGAATTTGTGACCCGCGATTTCGGTCTCGACATGACGGCGATGGATGAACTCGATGCCGCGTTCGACCCATCGCCCGACTGGGCGAATCTGGATCGAGCGCAAAAGGACATGATCATCTCGGAACTGCGCCGTATGGCAGGCGACCGGGCGGTGCTTCCAATACCCTCGACCGCGCTGATCGGCGTGGCGCGGCGGTGAGGGGCAGGGTCAGGCCTTCAGTTCCACCCAGGTCGGCGCGTGGTCGCTGGCCTTTTCGCGACCGCGATGGTCCTTGTCGACGCCGATCGCGCTCAGCCGGTCGGCGGCCTGGGGGCTGAGCAACAGGTGGTCGATGCGGAAGCCATGGTCGCGCTGCCAGGCGCCGGCCTGGTAGTCCCAATAGGTCCACACCCCGCCGGCCGGGCGCAGGGTGCCGATCGGGTCGGTCCAGCCATCGGCGAGAATGCGGCGATAGGCGGCGCGGCTTTCGGGCTGCATCAGCGCATCGGATGCCATCGCGCGCACCGAATAGGTGTCGTTGTCGCGCGGGATGACGTTGTAGTCGCCCGCCAGCACCGCGGGCACCTCTTCGGCCATGATCTGGGCCGCGCGTTTGCGCAGGCGATCCATCCAGCGCAATTTGTAGTCGAACTTGGGCCCCGGCTGCGGATTGCCATTGGGAAGATAGATGCATGCGACGCGCAGGCCGTCGACATCGGCCTCCAGATAGCGCGAATGCTCGTCCTCGGGTTCGCCCTCCAGCCCGCGCTGCACCTCGACCGGCTGCGCGTCGCGCGCCAGGATCGCAACGCCGTTGAAGCCCTTCTGCCCGTGCCAGATCGCACCATAGCCGAGCTTCTCGAACTCGGCCGCAGGGAAGCCTTCGTCCTGCGTCTTGATCTCCTGCAGGCAGGCGACGGCAGGCTGGGTCTCGTCCAGCCACTCGAGCAGACGCGGCAGGCGTGCCTTGATTCCGTTGATGTTGTAAGAGGCGATACGCAGCATGACCGCCTTCTTATCGGCGTGGCAGGCGCTTGCCCAGCGATTTAGCCCCTGTTCATTTTGCCCCGCCTAAGCCACCATGAACAGACAAGTCCGGGGAGGTCCATATGCGCCGTTCGTCACGTTTCTGGATGGGGCTCGGCGCTGCCAGCCTGTTCGCGCTCGCTCCGGCGCTGGCCCAGGACGCCGCCGATCCCGACGCCCCCAGCGCGCAAGGCAACGTTTCGGTCACCGTGTACAACGGCGGCACCTCGCTGGTGCAGGATATCCGCAAGCTCAACATCGCCAACGGTACCAGCCGGATCGAATTCCCCGATGTCTCCGCGCAGATCCAGCCCGAGACGGTGAGCTTCGCCGCCGACGGCGCGACCATCGTCGAGCAAAATTTCGACTATGACCTGCTCACCCCCGGCAAATTGATGGAAAAGGCGGTGGGCGAAACGATCACCCTGGTGCGCACCAACCCGGCGACCGGCGCGGAGACGCGCGAGCGCGCCAAGGTGCTCTCGGTCAACCAAGGCGTGGTCGTCCAGATCGGCACCCGAATAGAGGTGCTGCGCGACGACGGGCTGCCGGTGCGGGCGATCTTCGACAAGGTGCCCGAAAATCTGCGCGCGCGCCCGACGCTCTCGATCACGCTCGACAGCCAGCGCGCCGGGGTACGCGATGCGGCGATCCGCTATCTCACCGGCGGCATGGGCTGGTCGGCGGACTATGTCGCCCTGTTCGACGAGGCCAAGGGCAGCATCGACGTGCAGGGCTGGGTGACGCTGTCGAACAGTTCGGGCACCACCTATCGCAACGCCGATACCTTGCTGGTCGCAGGCAACCCGCAGGGCGCATCGGGCTTCGGCGGAGGGCGTGGCAGAAATATCCGCAGCGCCGGCACCGAAACCGCAGACCGCGAGCGGCTGGGCGATTTCTATCTCTACCCCGTCGGTCGCACGACGATCGCCGACCGGCAGACCAAGCAGATCAACTTCCTCGATGTTCAAGGCGTGCCTGCGTCACGCGCGTATGAATATCGCGTCGGCTGGCTCGCCAGCATCACCGAACCGCGCAGCGCGGATACCGTGGTCAAGTTCAGCTCGAGCAAATCGGGTGGCCTTGGCGATGCCCTGCCCGCAGGCTCGGTGCGCTTCTACCAGCGCGACCAGCGCGGATCGCCGCAGTTCATCGGCGAGAACGCGATCGACCACACCCCGATGGGCAGCGCGCTGGCGCTCAAGACCGGCGAGGCGTTCGACGTCAAGGTCAAGACCACGGTGATCGAGCGCAAGCGGCTCTCCGCTACCCGCTGGCAGACCAGCATGCGCTATGAACTGACCAACGCGCGCGATGGGGCCGTCACCGTCGACCTGATGCAATCGGGGCTCGATTTCGGCTGGACCGATACGCGGATCGTCACCGAGAGTTTGAAGAGCGAGCGCAGGAACAGCAATGCGGTGGTGTGGGCGGTGCCGGTCCCCGCGAACGGCAGCGCGGAGGTCACCGCGACCTTTGAAACGCGGTATTGAGAGTGGCTAGCGAGTAGTATCATGCGCTCCCCTCATCCGTTTATCCCGAGCGGCTGGCTTGCCAGCCAGCCGAGGGGCTCGGGAACACGGACTGTTATGCTTGGGGCATTGATAGCACTGGCCGCCCTCCTCTCCCCCGCCCAAGCCCAGACCCGCCCCGAGATCATCTCGCCCAGGCCCGATTCGGTCGCGGTCACCATCTACCGCGACCCTGCTCGCGGCGATGGCGGGGGGATGAACCTCAATTTCCTCAACGGCTTCGCGGTTGTGACCGAGACCCGGCGGATCACCGTCCCCGCAGGCCCTGCGACCATCCGCTTTGCCGGTGTCGCCGAGGGCATGGTCGCGGTGTCCTCGGTGGTCCGCGGGCTGCCCGGCGGGATCATCGAGCAGAACCGCGACAAGAAATTGCTCTCCCCCGGAGCGCTGGTCGATGGCACTTTGGGCAACCGCGTGACGCTGCGCCGCACCGATCCTGCCACCGGCGCAGTGAGCGAGCGCGATGCGGTGATTCGCAGCGGATCTTCGGGTGCCTTGGTGGTCGAGACCGAAAGCGGCATCGAGGCGCTGCAATGCTCGGGGCTGCCGGAAAAGGTGATTTATGAAAAACTGCCCGGCGGGCTGTTCGCAACGCCGGTGCTGTCGGTCGATACCGTTTCGCCTGAAGCGGCAACGGTCGAGGTGACGCTGACATACCTTGCCGCCGGGTTCGACTGGAACGCCGATTATGTCGTCAAATTGGCCGACGACGGCACGTCGCTCGACCTGTTCTCCTGGCTGACGCTCGCCAACGGCAATGCCGAGAGCTTTGCCGATTCCGAGCTGCTGGTGATCGCGGGCACGCTCAACATCCGCCAGCCGATGCAAGCGATCGCCGACAAGCCACAGGCAACGCCGCTGTACATCCGCTGCTGGCCGCGCGGCAGCACCGCTGCGGGCGTCTTTGACATCCCGCCGCCACCACCGCCCCCGCCACCGATGATGATGGCTCCCTCCGCAATGCGCACCGGTGCGGTGCGCGCCGAGGCGATGGAGGAGGTGATCGTGACCGGTTCGCGCGTCACGGTGGCCGAACTCGAAGCGCTGGGCGACTTGAAACTCTACCGCGTGCCCTTCCGCTCGACCGTGGCGGCCAAGGGGCAAAAACAGGTCAAGCTGCTCGCCAAACAGAATGTGCCTGCACGGATGGTCTATCGCGGCAATGCGAATGGTTCTGACGAAACGCCCGAGCCGCTGGAGATCGAGGTCCGCATGGACAACAAGACTGCGACGGGCCTCGGCCTGCCGCTGCCATCGGGGCGTATTTCGGTGTTCGATGGCGCATCGGACAACGGCCTGCTGATCGGTCAGGGCCGGATGCGCGATTATGCGGTGGGGCAGGAGGTAAAGTTCACCATCGGGACGAGCAGCGCGGTGCGGCTGGCGACCACGACACTGGCGGGATCAGGCCCCGAGGGGAGCGAAAACCGCAAGCTGGTGCTGACCAACGCCAACCCCGAGCCTGTGACCGCCGAGATCGATTTGGCAGAGATCGCCGAGGCCGATCTGCGCAAGGCTACGGCCAAGGTGGTGCGCAAGGACGGCAAGCACGTCTGGCAGGTGACCGTGCCTGCCAACGACAGTGCCACGATCAGCTACCAGCTGCGCTTTGTCGACGGTTGAGCGCGGTTACTTGGGTGCCAGCACCATCAGCATCTGGCGGCCTTCCATGCGCGGATAGGCTTCGACCTTGGCGACTTCCTTGACGTCTTCCTGCACCCGCTGGAGCAGTGCCATGCCGAGCTGCTGGTGCGAAAGTTCGCGGCCACGGAACCGCAGCGTCATCTTCACCTTGTCGCCCTCGTCGATGAACGAGTGAACCTTCTTCATCTTGACCATATAGTCATGGTCATCGATGTTCGGACGCATCTTGATCTCCTTGATCTCCTGCGTCTTCTGGTTCTTGCGCGCGGCATTGGCCTTTTTCTGGGCCTCGTACTTGTACTTGCCCACGTCCAGGAACTTGGCGACCGGCGGCTCTGCGTTCGGGGACACCTCGACGAGGTCGAGCCCCACGGCTGCTGCGCGCTCTATCGCATCATCGGTACGCAATACGCCCAGATTTTCGCCATTTTCATCGATCACCCGAACCTGGGGCGACTGGATAAACTGATTGAAGCGCGGGCCGGATTTAAGGGGCATGGCAAGGCCGCGACGGGGGGCTGGCGGACGTATAGCGAAATCTCCTGATGGTTTCTTGAGCGCGCCATATAAGCCAACTTGCCCGATAGATAAAGGCCCTCCTGCGCTGTTTGTGCCCCCCAGGCCGCATGAATCCGTGCCACAGTTGCAACCATGCCACGATCGGGCGCACATTTGGTGCCTGATGGCGTCGGCTGCGGCAAGCTGCGACTCGCAGCCATGGTTGCCGCGCGCGGCCCCCTTCCCCATATCGATGACCTGATCGGGGGGCGAAACGGAGACTGGAATGACACAGACACACACCGATGCCGCGACCGCCATCACCCATGAAACCACCGTATCGGGCGGACGCTTTGTCTATCGCGCCGATGGTGCCGAGGCAGAACTCACATATGCCAACACCGGTGCCAGCGCGGGCGCGACGCGGGTCATCGCCGACCACACCTTTGTACCCGATGCGATGCGCGGCCAGGGTGTCGCCGCACGGCTGGTCGACGCGCTGATCGCCAAGGCCCGCAGCGACCATTGGACGATATTGCCGCGCTGCAGCTATGTCGTCACGGCGTTCCGGCGCCACCCCGAATGGAGCGACGTGCTGGCGGACTGAGCGCTGATGGGGGCGAAAAGCCGTCGCCTGCGAAATGGTGCTGCTGGGGAGGATTGAACTCCCGACCTCAGCCTTACCAAGGATGCGCTCTACCACTGAGCTACAGCAGCACACCATTTCGCGGACGGCTGCGAGGCGGAACAGATGCCTGCCCGCTCGCAAGGCCTGCGCCTATGCGCAGACGCCAAAGCTTTGTCAACCCTCGCAAGCCTTGCCAAATCGCAGACTGTCGCGTTAAGCCGACAAGGCCATGTCCGACACCCCGATCGAGCCCAAACCCCAGTCCAAAGCCCAGCCGCTTCCGCGCGCCGATGAAGCGCGCAAGGCGCGGCTGGCGGCCAATCTGCGCGCGAACCTGAAACGCCGCAAGGCGCAGGCGCGTGCGAAGGATGGCTCCGAGGACTGATCCGGCGCGTTAGCCGCGCGCGAAAAACTGCAGGTGCACCAGCCGCCCGGTCTCTTGCGCCGTGCCGAATCCATCCGCCGAATTGTGAAAAAGCCACGGGCTGAACAGAATCAGCCGGTTGAAGCGCATTGGTACCCGCATCACCCGCTCCCAGCGCGCGGGCAGCAGCGTATCGCGGTTGACGACATCCTCGACTAGCGCATTGATGTCCGCATAGCCGCTCTGCGCCAGCCCCAGCGGATCGGCGGGCACCTTTTCGAGGCCCGTGCGCTTGTGGCGAAAGAAATCGGTGCCGCCGCGCGCATCCTCGTTGCGGCTGAGATAGAGGATGCCGGAATAGAAGCACGGGTCGATGTGCACGCCGCTGACCCCGCGATCGCCCTTGAGCGTCAGTCGGCAATGGCCATGGGTGGTGCCGGGCTGGGGCTTGAGCGGCACGCCGATGATTCGCGATACCGCCTCTTCCAGCCCCGCTATCGGCAAGGGCGCGCCCGAAAGCGTTCCGGGATAGTTGCCGATCCGCATCGCCGGATCATAGTCCAGCGCCAGCGCCGCGGCGCGCGCGGCGAACGGATCGGCCAGGAAATCGTCAACGATCAGGAGCGAAGGCAGCATGAGGGGGTGCATAGCCGTTCAGGCGCCATCCCGGAAGGGAGCATGGTTGCGCACGCCGTAAGCTGCGTTACACAGCGATCATGCGAGCCACGAACAGCCCTTCATGCGCATCCTGATCATCGGCGCGGGAATATCCGGGCTTGCCGCCGCGCTGGCGCTGGCGCGCAAGGGGCACGAGGTCCGCGTGGCCGAGCGCGCCGATGGGCTGCACGAGGTCGGCGCAGGCCTGCAGCTGGGCCCCAACGCGATGCGCGCGCTCGGCGAGCTTGGGGTCGCAGAGGCTGTGGCGGCGGCAGGCCAGGCTCCGCAGGCGATCACGCTGCGCGATGGCCGCAGCGCGCGCGATATTCTCAAGATTCCGCTGGGCGATGCCGCGCTGCGCCGCTGGGGCGCGCGCTATGTGGCGGTGCACCGTGCCGATCTGGTCGCGATCCTGCATGCCGCACTCGAGGCACTCCAGCCCGGCGCGCTGGTCACCGGCTGCGCGATCGAGCGGATAGATACCGATCGCGCCGAGGCGATGAGCGCAGACGGGCAGACGCTGCGCGCCGATCTGATCATCGGTGCAGACGGCATCCGCTCGCAGGTGCGCGCGCAGCTGTTCGGCGCCGATGCCGCGCGCTTTACCGGACACGTCGCCTGGCGCGCGCTGGTAGCCGTCGCGAAGGACGATCCGGCTGCGCCCCCTGCGGGGGTGGGCGCCTGGCTGGGCCCGCGCCGCCATGCGGTCACCTATCGGGTACGTCCGGGTCTGGTCAATTTCGTCGGGGTGATCGAACAGGCCGACTGGCGCGAGGAAGGCTGGAACCTGCCCGGCGACCCCGACCGGCTGCGTGCCGCGTTTGCCGGGTGGGGCGCGATAACCCGGCTGCTCGCGCGGGTGGATCAACCGCTGCGCTGGGGCCTGCACGACCGCAAGCCGATGCGCGCCTGGCACCGCGGCCGCGCGGTGCTGATCGGCGATGCCTGCCACCCGATGCTGCCGTTCCTGGCGCAGGGCGCGGCAATGGGGATCGAGGATGCTGTGACGCTGGCCGAACTGCTGCCGATGGCAGACGATGCGTCGGCGCTTGAGACGGCGCTTGGCCGCTTCTTTGCAGTGCGCCAGCCACGCACCGCCCGGGTGCAGGCAGGCGCGCACGCCAACGGCGTGGATTTTCACGAAGGCAATCCGCTGGCGACGCTTGCGATGCGGCTGCCGCTGGGCCGCGCAGCCTCCGCCCGGCCCGATGCGGTGATGGCGCGTTGGGACTGGCTGTATGGCGGCGGACCGGTGCCGCCGCCGCGCGGCTGAATGCCCCCACCTTGCCTAGCGAGTCGCTTTCCCGCATAAGCGCGGCGCACCCAGGCGATGGGGCGGCACAACGGAAGCAGCATGGCCGATCAACCGATGATATTCGTCCTCAACGGACCCAATCTCAACCTGCTCGGCCTGCGCGAGCCCGAAATCTATGGCTCCGATACGCTCGACGATATCGCCGACCGGCTGGACGACCGCGCACAGGCACTGGGCCTTGCGATCGACATGCGGCAGTCGAACCATGAGGGCCATCTGATCGACTGGCTGCACGAGGCGCAGGCGAGCGGGGCCAAAGCGGTGCTGCTCAACGCCGGCGCGTTCACGCACACGTCGGTCGCGCTGTATGACGCGATCCGATCGATCACCACGCCGGTGATCGAGGTGCACCTGTCCAACCCGCATGCGCGCGAGGAATTCCGCCATCTGTCATGGGTTGGCCGGGCGGCGAAGGGCACGATCTGTGGGTTTGGCGCAGCGTCTTATCTATTGGCGCTGGAGGCCGCCGCGCTGCTATGACCAGTTAACGGTTGTCTTTGCCGCCTCTGCGCGGGCATAGCTCAACCCAGGATATTCCAGCGCGGTCGCCGCAAACAAGGCACCCGCGAACAAGAACCATAAGGGCGCAGGAACAGACAATGGCATCACCAAGCAGCAAAAGCGGCAATGCAAAACAGGGAGGCGGCATGAACATTGACAGCAAACTGGTACGCGAACTGGCAGAATTGCTGGGCGAAACCGGGCTGAGCGAAATCGAGGTCGAAGATGGCGATCGCAAGATCCGCGTTGCGCGCATGATCAGCGCAGCACCGGTGGCCAGCGTGGCCGTGGCCGCCGCACCCGCCGCTGTCGCCGCGCCCGCCGCCGCCCCGGCAGCCGCCGCTGCTGCGCCCGAAGCGCCCGCCGCACCGTCGATGGCCAATGCGGTCAAGTCTCCGATGGTCGGCACCACCTATCTCGCACCCGAGCCGGGTGCAGCGCCCTTCATCAGCATCGGCGCCGCAGTGAAGATCGGCGATCCGCTGCTGATCATCGAGGCGATGAAGGTCATGAACCCGATCACCGCCGAACGCGCGGGCAAGGTCACCGCGATCCTGGTGGAAGACGGGCAGCCGGTCGAGTTCGACCAGCCGCTGGTCGTCATCGAGTAACCAGCCCATGGCCATCAAGAAAATCCTGATCGCCAATCGCGGCGAAATCGCGCTGCGCATCCACCGCGCCGCGCACGAGATGGGTATCAAGACGGTGGCGGTGCACTCCACCGCCGATGCCGACGCGATGCACGTGCGGCTGGCGGACGAGGCGGTGTGCATCGGCCCGCCGCCCGCTGGGCAGAGCTATCTCAACATCGCCAACATCATTTCGGCCGCCGAGATCAGCCAGGCCGATGCGATCCATCCGGGCTATGGCTTTCTGTCGGAAAACGCCAAGTTCGCCGAGATCGTCGAGGCGCACAAGATCATCTGGATCGGCCCCAAGCCCGAGCATATCCGCACGATGGGCGACAAGGTCGAGGCCAAGCGCACCGCAGGTGCCCTCGGCATGCCTCTGGTCCCCGGATCCGACGGCGCGATCAAGGACATCCACGAGGCCAAGATCATCGCCGCGTCGATCGGCTATCCGGTGCTGATCAAGGCGGCATCGGGCGGCGGCGGACGCGGCATGAAGGTCGTCCCGTCCGAGGACCAGCTCGAATCTTTGATGCAGCAGGCGGGCAGCGAGGCCAAGTCGGCGTTCGGCGACGACACCGTGTACATGGAAAAATACCTCGGCAACCCGCGGCATATCGAGTTCCAGGTGTTCGGCGACGGCAAGGGCAACGCGATCCATCTGGGCGAGCGCGACTGTTCGCTGCAGCGCCGCCACCAGAAGGTGCTGGAAGAAGCCCCCTCGCCGGTCATCACCGCAGAAGAGCGCGAGCGCATGGGCGGCGTGGTGTGCAAGGCGATGGCCGACATGGGCTATCGCGGCGCAGGCACCATCGAGTTCCTTTGGGAGAACGGCGAGTTCTACTTCATCGAGATGAACACCCGGCTGCAGGTCGAGCATCCGGTGACAGAGGCGATCACCGGGGTCGATCTGGTGCGCGAGCAGATCCGCATCGCCGAAGGCCATCCGCTTTCGGTCAAGCAGGACGAGATCGAGTTTCGCGGCCATGCGATCGAATGCCGGATCAACGCCGAGGATCCGCGCACCTTCGCGCCCTCGCCCGGCCTGGTCAGCTATTACCACCCCCCCGGCGGCATGCATGTCCGCGTCGACAGCGGGCTGTACGCCGGATACCGGATCCCGCCTTACTACGACAGCATGATCGCCAAGGTCATCGTCTATGGCCGCACCCGCCAGGGCTGCATCATGCGCCTCAAGCGCGCGCTCGAGGAGTTCGTGGTGCAGGGCGTCAAGACGACGATCCCGCTGCATCAGGAGCTGCTCAAGCAGGATGATTTCCTGTCGGGCGACTATACTATAAAATGGCTGGAAAACTGGCTGGCCGAGCTGGACGCACAGGAAGCGGAACAGGCATAAACGCCCCTGACAGGGTGCCATGAGGAGAGACGGTGATGATGCGTTGGTCTGCAATGCTGTTGCTCGGAGTCACCGTCCCTCTTGCCGCGCAGGTGGCAACCCCCGACCGGCCGGTGACCGATCCGGCCAGCATCGCCTCGCCCGCCAATCCGCAGGCGCGGCCGGTGCCGATCGACGATATCGGCGCAACGCGTGGGCTTGCGGGCGTGACGTGGAGCGCGGACGGCAAGCAGATCTTCGTCTCGACCAACATCACCGGCAGGTTCAACATCTGGCGCACCGATGCCGCGGGCAGCTGGCCAGTGCAGATCACGCAATCGGACGAGGTGCAGTCCGGCCTCGTCGCCTCGCGCGATGGCCAATGGGTGTATTTCGAGGAGGATGTGGGCGGCAATGAATATGCCGATATCTACCGCGTGCCGACCGGCGGCGGCGCGGTCGAGCGGCTGACCCAGACCCCCTACATCGCCGAAAGCGACATGCTGACCAGCGCGCAGACCGACTGGATCGCGCTTTCGACCAAGCTTAAGTCCGAAGGCCAGTCCAACCTTGCGGTTATGGGCCCCGATGGCAAGGTGCGCAACCTGACGGCAGAGAAGGACCCGCAGTTCAACTGGGGCCCGGTCGCGTTCGTCGACAACGGCAAGGCAATCATCGCCAACCGCGCGCGGGTCGACAGCCGCGAGGGCGAGGTTTGGAAGGTCAGCATCGCCGATGGCAAAGCGGTCAAGCTGCTGGGCGCCAAGGACGTGCGCTACGAGGCTGCCGATGCCACCGCCGATGGCAGCCTGCTTGCCATCTCGACCAACGAGAAGACGGGGCAGGACCATGCCGGGGTCTACAGGGTCGCAGACAAGAGCTGGACCTGGCTCAAGCCCACGCCCTGGGAGCAGCTTGCTGGCGGCTTCATCGAGGACGGCAAGGCGCTGGTGGCGCGGACCAATGCCGATACGCGCTCGACGCTGACCCGCTTCGATCTGGCGAGCCGCACCGAGACGCCGTTGCCGCTCGACCCGGGCGTCAACAACCTCACCGGCGCGCAGCCGCTGTCACCCGACGGCCGGATGCTGCTGACCACGCGTTCGGGCGCGGATTCGCCATCCAACCTGTATGTCGTCGATCTGGCCGCCAACACCGCGCGCCCCGCGACACAGCTCGCGATGGCCAGCCTGACGCCCGCGGTGCTGCCCAAATCGAGCGTCGTGACCTACAAGAGCTTTGACGGCACGCTGGTGAGCGCGGTGGTGACGATGCCGTTCAACCTCAAGCGCGACGGCTCCAACCCGGCCATCGTCATCCCGCATGGCGGCCCGACATCGGCGACGCAGGACGGCTTCAGCCAGTATGCCGCTGCCTTTGCCAGCCGCGGATATGTGGTGATCGCACCCAATTTCCGCGGATCGACCGGCTATGGCGATGCCTTCCAGAACGCCAACTACAAGGATCTGGGCGGCGGCGACCTCAAGGACACGGTCGCGGCCAAGCAGTTCCTGGTCAGCACCGGCTATGTCGACAAGGCCAGGGTCGGCATCTTCGGCGGATCCTATGGCGGGTTCATGACGCTGATGGCGATCGGCCGCACCCCCGACGAGTTCGCCGCTGCGGTGCAGTGGTTCGGGATCATCAACTGGAACACGATGTACCGCGATCAGGACGAGCGGCTTAAAGCCTATCAACGCGGTCTGCTCGGCACGCCCGACGAGAACCCCGATGTCTACAAGGCGTCCTCGCCGCTGACCTATCTCAATGCCGCAAAGGCACCTTTGCTCACCATTCAGGGCGAAAACGACATCCGCGTGCCGCGCGGCCAGGCGCAGGAGGTCAACGATCTGCTCAAGGCCAAGGGCAACATCGTCGAGACCGTGTTCTACCCGCAGGAAGGCCATGGCTTCGACCGGCGCGAGAACCGACTGGATTCGTTGCGGCGGACGGTCGCCTGGTTCGATACCCATCTGAAGGGCAAGCCGGCGAAATAAGCGCGGTGCTTCCGGATTTCGAGCGATTGCCCGGTGCTCCGGGGCAGGGAAATGCTGCACTGCACAAAAATCGATTGAAACCGGACGTGGCTTTGATCATATTGTGGGCATGGATATCAACAAGACCGTGCTTGAGGCGATCGCCCTGCGCAAATGTCTGGAAGCGACCTACAACCGCACCCGCATCCGGCTTGCGCCGCACATTCTCTATACGCGCCACGACCAGCTGTACCTGGATGGCGTGACGCTGGAGCGCGACGGCAAGCCCCCGCGCGAGATCAAGGTCGGCGCGTTCAAGCTCGACGGCCTGAACGATCTCGCGCTGACCGACCGTCTGTTCGATCCCCAGCCGGTGTTCAACCCTCGCGAAGATCGCTACCAGGGCAACACGCTGTTCGCGGTCGAGATGGCCTGAGGCCTACTGCCTCTCGACGCTCAGCGAGGCGTCGTCGATCGTCAGGCTGAGCCGGCGCGGATCGCGCGCGGTATCGATCAGGAAGACATGAGGCCCGCTGGCGGCGAGGATGGCATCCATCGCCTTTTCGAGCGGGATCTGCACCTTGGGGATGCGCGCACAGTCGCACGACACCTCGACCACGTTCTTGCCCGAGCGCACCACCGTGATCGTCACCCCCGATTTCGATGAGCCGCGCGCATCCGAGATGATGTCGCCTTCATAGGTGCCCGCGACCATATCGGCGAGATCAGGCTTGCGCTCGGGCGTTGCCGCGATAGCCGCCGACGCGGGCAGCAATGCCGCCAGCAACAGGGTCAGAACCCGGATCCAATATGCGCGCATCGCCTTGCCCTCCCTCGAACAGCGTTCACCAGCCATAGCCGCGATTGCGGCCCGCCGATTGGACAATCGCGTCACCTCTTCGCCGCGACGCGCTCCACCTCGGCCATCACCCGCAGCACATTGCCGCTCCAGATCTTCTCGACCTCGGCGGGCGTCAGCCCGCGCGCGAGCAGCGCCTCGGTGATCCGGGGAATTTCGCTGATCTGGTTGAGCCCGATCACCCCGCCACCACCATCCCAGTCCGCACCGATCCCGACATGATCAACACCGACGAGGTCGATGCAATGGAAGATCGCCTGCATGTAGCGGTTGAAATCGGTGTTCGATCGCGGCTCGGCAGCGTTCGCTGCGGCCCATCGCGCCATCAGCGCAGCGCGTGCCTCGGGTGCTAGGTCAGCTGCGGCTGCCATCTGCGGGAGCAGCGCCTCGACCGTCGGACGCGGCTTGTCGGGCGAAAGGAACAGGCTGTTGATCTGGATCACCCCGCCCTTCGCCGCGAGCGCCTTGAGCCGGGCGTCGTCGAGATTGCGCGGATGATCGTGCAGCGCCTTCGGGCCCGAATGCGACAGGATGATCGGCGCCTTTGAAAGCTCGAGCATCTGATCGAAGCTGCTGTCGGCCGCGTGGCTGGCATCGATGATGATGCCCAGCCGGTTGGCCTCGCGCACCCACGCCTTGCCCAGTTCGCTCAGCCCCCCGTGCACCGCTTCGCCATTGGTCGAGTCGGCAAGCTGGTTGGTGCCGTTGTGCACCGGACCCGCCATGCGCAGGCCGAGCTGATGGAAGGCCTCCAGATTGGCAAGATCGGTGCCCAGCGGGTAGCTGTTTTCCATCGAGATATAGACGATGCGCTTTCCGGTCGCGGCGATAAGGCTGGCATCGGCGGCGGTGGTGGCGATGGCGAAGCTCTGCGGATTGGCGGCGACGAAATCGTGGATCTGGTGCAGCCGTTTGAGCGCATGCGCCAGCGCGCGGGCATAGCCCTCCGCGTCATTGGGCCCCTGGTCGGTATAGATCACCCAGAAGCCGCCATCGAGCCCGCCCTCGATCATCCGGGGCAGATCGACCTGGGTGCTGTCGTGCAGCACATCGTGCCGATCGGTGATCCGCCAGCCGGGCCGGTCCAGATTGGCGGGGCTGTCGAGATGGGTGTCGAGCGTCAGCACGCTGTCGTGCACGCGCGCCGCATCGGATGCGTCCTGCGCGGCAAGCGGCCCGGCCAGACAGGCCAGCGCCAGTAACGGGAGGGTTCGCAGCGTCATGGTCCCTTTCAATCCGCCAGCGCCGCGGCACGCTTGCGCCAGTCTGCCGCCAGCTGCGGCAGATCGGCGAGCGCGCGCACCGCTTCGGGCTCTGCCTTGTACTGCCCGCCGACGAGCAGCTTGAACACCCGGTCGACGGTCCACGCAGACGGGCCCTGCTCGACCAGCCGCATGACGTCGCCCGACTGCACCCGCCCGGGCTCAAGCACGCGATAATAGAAGCCGCAGCGCGCGGTGCGCACGATCTCTGCCATCACCGATTGTTTGCCCGACACGCCAAAGCGGTGATCGAGCTTCCAGCAGGGCTGGCGTCCCTTGGTCAGCTCGACCAGCGCCTCTCCCAGCCGAAACCTGTCGCCGATACGCATATCGGTTTCGACCAGCCCGCGGGTCGAGATGTTCTCGCCAAAGGCGCCGGGCTTCTGCAGCAATTTGTGCGAATCCAGCCGCTGCTGCCAGAAGCTGTAGTGATCGAAGGGATAATGGTGGATCGCCATGTCCGGACCGCCATGGTGGACGGTGTCGGCGACCGCATCTCCGACAAATCCAAGCTCGCCCAGCATTACGGGGCCGGTGACTGGTTGACGCGCGATGGCGCTCATCGTGCCGTCTTCACGAAAGGGGCGGGGCGTGCCGGTGAGCAGCGCCAGGATGCGGACCGCGTGCGAACTCATGCAGCATCCAAGCTAACCCCGTGCGCGGGGGGACGCAACGCAATTCAACCCCCGATGTGACGGGGTTTTACGATGCTGAACCTGTGATCAATCGATCGGTTAAGCTGGGGGTCAGCAAGAGGCTGATAGATGGGCAACATCACAACCGTCCTGTGCCGCGTGGTTGCCGACACGATTGCCCAGGCCATTTTCGAAAAAGGTCGACTATGGTCATGTCCAGTTCCCCAACCACACATCCGCCCTCTCCGGCGATTGCCCCTGCCGAATATGCGCGCCCGCTGGGCCATCGCCTGTCGGGCAAGTTTCACCGCATGCCCCTCGTGCTCGCGGGGCTTGCCATCGCCAGCCTGCTGCTCCCGCTCGCGCAGGCCGACGCGGCGGTCATCGAGCCGATCGCGCAGGATGCCGGCATCGCGGCACACGCCGGGCTGCAGCCGGTTGCGCAGCAGCGCGAGGGACGGCGCGGCGGCGGCGAATTTCGCGGCAATCGCGGTGGCGGCGGTCGCGAGTTGCGGGGCGGCGGCGGTGGCGGCGGACGCGAGTTCCGCGCGCAGAACCGCAGTGCCATCGGCAGCGCGCGCATCGACACCCCGCGCGAATTTCGCCAGGAACGGCGCGGCGACCGCCAGGACTTCCGTCAGGAACGTCGCGGCGACCGCCAGGATTTCCGTCAGGAGCGCCGCGGCGACCAGCGCGACTTCCGTCAGGAACGCCGCGCCGATCGTCAGGACTTGCGCCAGGGCGAGGTCACACGCCCCGAGTTCCGCGCCGACCGGCGGGACGATCGCCGCGAATTCCGTCAGGACCGGCGGGGCGACGTCCGCGACTTTCGCACCGACCGCCGCGATGATCGCCGCGACTTCCGCCAGGACCGCCGCGCCGACAACCGTGATTTCCGCGACAACCGGCGTGGCTGGGACGACCGCCGCGGCTACAGCAATCGCGGCTGGGACAACCGGGGCTGGAACAGCCGCGGCGGGCGCGGTGGCAACTGGGATCGTGGATGGCGCAACGACCGGCGCTATGACTGGGTCGGCTTTCGCAACCAGAACCGCAATTTCTTCCGCGCGGGTCGCTATTATCCGCCGGTGCGGGGATGGGGCTATCGCCGGCTGGGCATAGGCTTCACGCTGGGCGCGCCGTTCTTTGCCAACAACTTCTGGATCAACGATCCATGGGCCTATCGCCTGCCGCCCGCTTACGGCCAGCTGCGCTGGGTCCGCTATTTCGGCGATGTGCTGCTGGTCGATATCTATACCGGTCAGGTCGTAGACGTAATCCCCGACTTCTTCTGGTAAGCACCTGACCCTTCGAGGCTGCGACACACCCCGCCCGCCGGAGCAATCCCGGCGGGCGATGTCGTCTCCTCACCCTGGCCTGGCCCATGCGACTTGACTTGCCCGTAAGGCTGCGCACAACGACACGGCATGATCGCGGACTTTTTTCATCGCAGACAGCTGGCCCGGATCGGGCGCGAGGTCGGCGCCCGGCTGGATGCGCACCCGCGCGTGCAGCGCATCACCTTCGACGACGTCAAGGTGCCGATGCAGGTCTATTGCTATCAGGACTTTCTCAGCAAGGCCGAATGCAGCGACCTGATCCGCATGATCGATGCCGATGCGGTGCCATCGGAGCTCTATCGGTCGGACCAGGAGAACGACAGCCTGTTCCGCACCAGCTACAGCTGCAATCTCGACCGCTGGCATCCCGATGTGCTGCGAATCGACGACCGCATCTGCGGGCTCACCGGCATCGATCCGCGCCGTGGCGAAACGCTGCAGGGCCAGCGTTATGCCAAGGGCCAGGAATTCAAGCCGCACCACGACTATTTCCACACCACCCAGTCCTATTGGCAGCGCGAGCGCAAGTCGGGCGGGCAGCGCAGCTGGACCGCGATGGTGTTCCTCAACGAACCCAAAGGCGGCGGTGAGACCGGATTTCCGCACCTCAGCTTCAAGATGATGCCGCGCACCGGCATGCTGCTGATCTGGAACAACATGGCGCCCGACGGGACCCCCAATCCGAACCTGCTGCACAGCGGCAACCCGGTGACCGCCGGCACCAAATACATCATCACCAAATGGTTCAGGCGGGGATTCTGGATGTGACGCGCGCCCGCCGTGGCTGGAACCATCGCGCAACGGATTGTCGTAAAAGCCCGGAAACTGGCCCCGATCTGCGGTTTTTTTGTCACGCGGGCGGCAATCGGTGAACAAAATTCTTCATCTGGCGTTCACAAATTGGCTTGCCTACTTTTCAACCTGTGCAGTCCGTCTATATTGTCGGGTGCTTGAGGGCGAATGTCGCCGAGCAAAAGGAGAGTTCATGTCCAGATTGAATGCACTGCGCTATTCCGGCGCCTTTGCCGGTCTCGCGCTGCTGGCCGCCTGCTCGGGCGGCAGCGAAACCCCCAAGGCAGAGGAAGAAGCCGCCGCACCGGCTGCTGAAGCCCCCGCCGCGACTCCGACGCCTGCTGCTGCCGAAGCACCGGCTGCTGACAACACCGATACGCTGGACGGCAAGAAGTTCGCCGACATGACCGGCAATGCTGCTGAAGGCGAGAAGGTCTTCATCCAGTGCAAGACCTGCCACGTCAAGGAAGCCGGCCAGAACCGTGTCGGCCCCTCGCTCGCTGGCATCGTCGGCCGTGCAGCCGGAACCGTCGAAGGTTTCAACTACTCGCCCGCCAACAAGAACAGCGGCATCACCTGGACCCCGGAAAAGCTGTTCCAGTATCTGGAAAAGCCCGCCCGCGTCGTACCCGGCACCAAGATGGTGTTCGCAGGCCTTCCCGATGCGCAGAAGCGCGCGGACGTGATCGCCTATCTGCAGCAGCCCTGATCGATCCGATCAAGGCATCTGCCGACAGACAAAAGGCCGTCCCTCGCGGGGCGGCCTTTTTCTTTGGGCAGCGTCGCAACCACGTCAATCGTCACCCCCGCCAAGGCGGGGGTCCCGCTCGCTGGCGACGTTGGCGCCAAGGCAGGATTCCCGCGTCTGCGGGAATGACGATGCGGGTAGACTACCCAATCATGCCGCCACCGCACGCCGGGCCAGCTCGCATTGCGACCAGATGTCGCTCAGCGCGTGGATCAATTTGTCGATATCGCCATCGCTGTGCACCGGCGATGGCGTGATGCGCAGCCGCTCGGTGCCCTTGGGCACGGTGGGATAATTGATCGGCTGCACATAGATGCCGTGGTTGTCCATCAGCCAGTCGCTGATGCGCTTGCACTTGTGCGGATCGCCGACCATCACCGGGATGATATGGCTGGGGTTGTCGAGATGGGTGATCCCCATCAGGTCCAGCCGCTTGCGGACCTTGGCGACGCGATCCTGATGGCGCGCGCGTTCCATCTGGCTGGTCTTGAGGTGACGCAGGCTGGCAGTGGCTCCGGCTGCAAGCGCAGGCGGCAGCGCGGTGGTGAAGATGAAGCCGCTGGCAAAACTGCGGACAAAATCGCACAGCGCCGACGAGGCCGCGATATAGCCGCCCATCACGCCGATCGCCTTGCCCAGCGTGCCTTCGATCACCGTGATCCGGTCCATCAGGCCTTCGCGCTCGGCAATGCCGCCGCCGCGCGGACCATAGAGGCCCACCGCGTGGACTTCGTCGATATAGCTCATCGCACCATGCTTTTCGCAGACGTCGAGGATCTCGGCGATCGGCGCGATGTCGCCGTCCATCGAGTAGACGCTTTCGAACGCGACCAATTTGGGACGGCCCGGCGCGATGCCGGCGAGCAGCCGGTCGAGATCTTCCGGATCGTTATGCTTGAACTTGAGACACTCGGCGCGGCTGTGGCGGATGCCCTCGATCATCGAGGCATGGTTGCCCGCGTCCGACAGCACCACGCAATTGGGCAGCTTGGCCGCCAGCGTGCCCAATGCCGCCCAGTTGGAGACATAGCCCGAGGTGAACAGCAAGGCCGCTTCCTTGCCGTGCAGATCGGCGAGCTCGGCTTCCAGCAGCACATGGTGGTGATTGGTGCCCGAGATGTTGCGCGTGCCGCCGGCGCCCGCGCCGCACTGGTCGAGTGTGTCGTGCATCGCCTTCAGCACATCGGGGTGCTGGCCCATTCCCAGATAGTCGTTGGAGCACCACACGGTGACTTCGTCGGTGCCTTCTTCGGTATAGCGCGTGGCGTGCGGAAAGCGGCCGCGATGGCGTTCCAGCTCAGCGAAAATCCGATAGCGTCCCTCATCGCGGATCGTATCGATTTCGCTCTGGAAAAAGCCCTCATAATCCATAACCACTCTCCTTCTTCTTATCCTTGCTGGTTGCCGGGAAGTGCCCAGCGCCACAGCGCACCGTCCCTGAACGGCAGCGCGAGAAACAGGTGCTCGAGCGAACCCAGCGCTGCGAGCGTGAACACCAGGGTGGCACTGACCGCAGCGAAGCTGTCCGCCGGAGCAGCAAGCGAGCGCATCCCCAGATACATAGACAGCGCGAGCAGCGCCACAAGGCTGAATGCCAGCGCGCCATGCAGGCGGCGCGGGCCGAAATAGGTCTTCAGATACTCCAGATGCCCCGGCATGATCTCGTCGCTCATGTTGGGCACCCCGACAAACAGGTTGAGCTTGGCCGAAAGCCGAAGCGCGAACAGCAGCGTGAAGATCACCGTGCCGGTCGGGTTGGCGCTGTTCCAGGTCAGCGAAACCAGGATGATCATCACCGCGGCGATCGCCAGCTCGTGATAGATCAGCGTCGCCGCCGCCTCGGAAAACCGCCGCCAGCCGCGCGCCAGCGGATCGCTGACGGTCCGCCGGGGCCCGGCGACGATGCCGGTGAGGAAGGTCAGCTCAAGCCAGCCCCAGATCACCAGCGCCGCGCCGAAGCTGATATAGGCGTCCATCGCATCGGGACCGGACGGGCCATGACCGTGCCCGACATAGACGATCACGCACAGGCAGATCCCGGCGGCAAAGCCTGCCCAGGAGATGCTGCGCGCAAAGGTCTGCTTGCCGCGGTTGGCCAGCCAGGCAACGACGCCCGTGCTGCCGAACCATGCAAACAAAACCACCAGAGCGGGCAGGATATGGCCGTACAGGCTCATGCCTTACCAGGCCGGCTGCAGGCGGATGGTGGCAGGCAGACGGTTGGGCTTGCCGGGCATGAAGTACATCCGCGCGAACGCCGTGCCCGCACCGATCATGCCGCCGGCGCGCTGGACGAGGCCGCCCAGGCCGCCCTTGGCCTTGCCTTCCGCGATCCGGTCCGATGCCATGCGCAGCTTTTCCATCTGTACGCGCAGCGCCGGATTGTCGGTGTCGATCTCCACCGGGAAGACCTGGCGGCTGATCGCGGTGCAGATCTTGAACACCTCATAGTCATATTCGGTGGGTTTCACGCCCAAAGCGGCGTGGAACACTGGGCGGCTGTGATCGCGCACGTACATCGTGGCATAGACCGACAGGATGAAGAACTTGATCCAGTACTTGTTCATGCCCTTGAGCAGCTTGGGATCGGCGTGCAGCAGCATCGCGAACGCCTCGCCATGGCGGAACTCGTCGTTGCACCACTGCTCGAACCAGTTGAAGATCGGGTGGAAGCGGTTTTCCGGATGCTTGGCCAGATGCCGGAAGATCGCGATATAGCGCGCATAGCCGATCTTCTCCGACAGATAGACCGCGTAGAAAATGAACTTGGGCTTGAAGAAGGTGTACTTCTTGGTCTTGGTGAGGAAGCTCAGGTCGATGCCGATCCCGGCGTCCTTGAGCACCTCGTTGATGAAGCCGGCGTGGCGGCTTTCATCGCGTGCGAGCAGCTTGAACAGCTTCTTCACATCGGGGTTCTTGGTCCGCCGCGCGATTTCCGCATAGAGGATGCAGCCCGAAAATTCCGAGGTCAGCGAGCTGACGAGAAAATCGATGAACTCGCGGCGAAGCTCGGGTTCGAGCGATTCGATGACGCCATCGAACGATTCGCTGCGGCGGAAATGCGCCTTGTTGGGGTCGCCTTCCATGTCGGCCATCAGCTGGTCCCACTCGGCGCGCACCAGGCTGACGTCGATCGCGTCGAGCGCGTCGAAATCGGTGGTGTAGAAACGGGGGCTGAGCACAGTCTCCTGCGTCGCCAGCTCCATCGTATCCGGAACATCCGGCAGCGACGCCCGTCCGGCCGCCCTGACCTTTGCCTGCATGTTCATTGCACCACTCCCGTTGTCATCTGAACAGCGCTCACCACCGGCTGGTGGTAAAGCTTACCTCGTAAAGTTCCTTGAGCTCGCCCATGGCGGTCAGCTTCGTCCATGCGCGCAGCAATGGACCTGCTGGCTGCACCGTTGCCATGCGCTGGATCAAAATGGATTCGCCAAAACCGACTATTATCGGTGCACCATGCACGCGGACCTTGTCGCCCGGCTGGATGGCGACATCGCCCTCCAGCTCGACATGCGCGTGAAAATGCGCCTCGCTTTGCTCCACCGCGATGCGGCAGGGCGTATCGAACGAAGGCTCGCGGAGCAGTCCCATCAGTTGGCGCCCCTCACTTGAGCAACGCTTCGAACGTGGTGCGATTGGTCGGCCCGAACGCGCCCAGTTCGACGATGCGGTTGGTCGCGGTGTCGGTGAGCGAGAGAGATCCGTCGCTCCAGTGGTTGAGCTCATAGGGCGCCAGCATCGGGATCGAGCGCTTCTGCCGCTCGCGTCCCATGCCGCGCAGAACGCCGCGAATGAAACCGCTGCCTTCCTCGCCATAGACGTGCACGGTAGCGCCACTGGTCGCATCGGTGACCACCACGGTGCCCTTGGGGCCATCGGCGAACTGCAGCACGCGGCTCGACAGCGCGGTCGCGGCTTCCGCCGAACGTACCTCACTGGCCGATGGCGACGGCGCGATCCAGCCGAGCTGGGTCGCGCTGGTCAGCGCCAGGGTCACCAGCACCACGCCGCACGCCATCACCAGCGCGCCTTTGGGCACGGTGTTTTCATGGCTGTGCCCATGGCCGTTGTAGTTGTTGGCAGCACTGGGGGCGCTGTGCGGTGCGGTGGTCATGCGATGGCTCCCTGAAGCCCGGCGGGCATCGTTTCGGCAGATTTCGACGGGGCTTCGGCCGCGCGATCCACCGGTGCGATCGCAGCGACCGCGCGGGCAAGCCGCTCGCCGACCACGGCAGCATCGGGCAGCGCGCGCAGCATCGGCTGCGGGTTGCCGAGCTTCCACGGACGGGCATGCGGCCAGAGCACCAGATAGCCCAGTTTGTGCGGGCCGATCAGCTGCAGCGCCAGATCGCCCTCCACCGGACCCAGCGGACGCAGATTGGCGCCACCGATCTTGGCCAGCGGTAGGTTGATGCACATGTTGAGCGCGACGCCGACGCGCAGCACGACGCGCCTGCTGGTCAGCGTGTACACCGTGGTCCGCGCGACCGCCCAGGCATAGAGCATCAGCAGACCGATGCCGACCGCGCCCGCGATGATCGTCGCGATCACGCCGCTGGTGCTGCCGTTATAGATCGCCAGAGCCACCAGGACCGCGAAGTACAGGCCGACGATGCGGGTGAAGAACGCGCTGCGGGCAAGCAGCCGCCATTCGGGCGAGCCCTGCCAGAGGAGCGTTTCGCCCTCCGGCAGCTCTCCGGGCAGACCCCGGACCGGCTCGTCATCATATTCGGTGATGATCATATCAGCGGCTCCTGCCGGGCGCGGTTAGCGTAGAGGTAACCGCCGCCGAAATATCCGGAGATCTTGTCTTCCTCATAGCGGCTGATCTGCCCGGGGGTCTCGACCTGCGGGCAACCGGCGAACTGCCCGGCGTTGATCGCGTCGACCACGATCTGGCGTGCGGACTTGCGGATCTTGGCCATCGGCATCGGGGCGAGCGCGTGCACACCCTCTGCGGTGACGACTTCAAGATAGCGCACCTGGTGCTCGGAGCGATCGACCCAGATTTCCGCCACGGTGCCTGCGACCGCGCCATCTGCGCCGATCACGGTCATGCCGCGCGGATCGGGATCGCCGCGTGCGATCGAGAAGCTGGGTTCAAGCGCCATCGGAACGATGCGGTTGTTGCCGAAGGCGTCGATGTCCGGAAGGCGGCTGCGCTCGGCATAGGCCGACGGGCCGATGCAATCGGTGAGCGGGTTGCCGGTGGGCACATAGGGTGCTCCGGGGAACGGGCTCATCCGGCGTCCGGCGATCTCGAACGGCTCCTTGCCGATGGTCGGCGTGCTGACCGTGCCGCGGCCGAAAGGCAGCTTGAAGGTCTTGGGGGAGGCGTGCAGCAGCGGCCCGCCCATGCCCAGCGAACGCCCGGTCAGGTCGTCCTCCAGTGGAAAGCCCTCTCGCCGGTCCTCTCGCCGAAGATAATAGATCAGACCGATGAAAAAGAGCACGAACGCCCAGAAAGCGATCGATGCGACATCGATATTGCCCACGATATTGCCGTTAAACATGGCGCTTACCTCTCTTCTTCAAAACCTTCATGTCGGAAACTCGGTGAGACCGAACCGCGATTGCGGAGCGGCGGTATCGACCTGTTGGCCCCCGACAAGCGGGCCAAGCACGATCATGGTAACAAGCAGCAGAATGATCTCGATCAGGTACACCGTGCCATAGCCGGTGGCGCGATAGGCCAGGGTCGCACCGATCTGGTCAGCCAGCGCGAGCGCGGAGACCCCGTCGCGGATCAGCCCGCCCGCCGCGATCGCCAGACCCGATGCGCTGGCCTGGACCGCGCCCCAGGCACCCAGCGCGAGGCCAGATCCCTTGTGCTGGCCGCTGCCGGCGATGGCCATGATCGCGCTGAGCGTGCCGACCGAAAACAATCCCGAACCCATGCCGATGGCAAGCGCGCCTGCAAACACCAGCGCGCTGGCATCGAGCGGCGCTGCAAACAGCAGCATCGCGAAGGCCAGCATGCCGACCACAGCGCCAAAGCCCGCGAGCCGAAGCGGATCCGCGCCCGCGCTGAGGCGGCGCGCGGCAAAGGCGAAGCTCAACAGCATGCCGAACGCCCACAGCCCGGTGAGGATCGTGGTGGCGCCCACCGACATGCCCAGCACCTCGCCGCCGAACGGCTCGAGCAGCACGTCCTGCATGCTGAACGCTGCGGTACCGCAGCCGATCGCGACCAGCAGCCGGGCGTTGCGGGCCTCTGCGGTGAATTCGCGCCAGACCACCGAGAATTTGGGGGTCGGGCGATCGGGCCGGGTGGTCGATGGCGCACGCGCCTCCTGCTTCCACAGCGCGATGATGTTGAGCGCCATGGTGAACATCGCCGCGCCCTGGACGATCGCGACCAGCCGGGTGGCCGAGAAATCGGCGAGCAATGATCCCATGATGAACGCGGCCATCATCATGCCGACCAGCAGCATCACGAACATCAGCGCGACGACGCGGGGCCGTGTTTCTTCGGGAGCCAGATCGGTGGCGAGCGCAAGGCCTGCGGTCTGCGTGGTGTGCATGCCGAGCCCGGTGAGCAGGAAGGCCAGCGCGCCTGCGATCAACCCGACGGTGAACGTATCGCCGCGCGACAGCAGCAGCAGCGCGAACGGCATGATCGCAAGCCCACCGAACTGGAGCAGGGAGCCGAACCAGATATAGGGCACCCGGCGCCAGCCGAGCATCGACTTGTGGTTGTCCGACTTGTGGCCGATCAGCGCGCGGAACGGGGCGACCAGCAACGGGATCGCGATCATCAGCGCGACCAGCCAGGCGGGCGTGCCCAATTCGACGATCATCACGCGGTTGAGCGTGCCGTTGAGGAGCACCGTCGCCACGCCGACCGTCACCTGGAACAGCGACAGGCGCAGCAGGCGGCCCATCGGCAGCTCCGCGCTCGCCGCATCGGCGAACGGCAGGAACTGCGTCCCCAGGCCCGCGAAGAACCGTGTCGAGGCGCCGGCAAGGCTCATCCGCGCGAGACCATCATCGCATGGCTGGTGTAGAAGCCGCTGACGATGCGTTCGCTCGCGGCGATGCCGTGGCTGGGGAGACGCTGGGCAAGCAGTCTCGTGAGCCTAGCTTCGGCAACCGGGACGATCGCGGGTGCGCGATTCGATCTGGGAAAGAGTTTCCCGGTGGCATGCATCGCCGCGAGCAGAGGTGTCCGCGGTGCGAAAGTGAAGGCGATGCTCGGCGCGCGCTGGGCCAGCGAGGCCAGCACGTCGACGATATCGCCGGTCTGATAGTGGATCAGCGAGTCCATCGCGACGACATGGTCGAACTGGCCCAGCGTGGGATCGAGCATGTCGCCCACCCGCCAGTCGATATCGAGCCCCGAAGGTGCCCGCTCGCGCGCGACCTCGACCAGCCCGCCCGAGATGTCGATCGCGGTAACGTGCGCGCCCAATTGCGCTGCCGCCACGGCGAGTGCGCCGGTGCCGCAGCCGGCATCGAGGATGCGCTTGCCGGTGAGGTCATAGGGCAGCCAGTCGAGCAGCATGGCGCGCATCCGGTCGCGGCCCGCGCGCACGGTGGCGCGGATGCCGCTGACCTTGGCGTCCGAGGTCAGATCGACCCAGTTCTGCCGCGCGGTGCGATCGAAGTAGGTTTCGAGACGTCCACGATAGGTGTCGTAGCTGGAGCGGGGAGCGTGGCTGGCCATCATTCGAATCCTAAGAATTCGAAGATGTCGCGGTCCTTCATCGGCATCGCGTCGAGCGCGTCGGTGCCCGCCCACAAGGTGGCGGCCAGCCGCAGATACTCGGTCTTCACCGCCTCGATCTCGGGGGTCGAATCCATCTCGAAGATGGTGCACTTTTTCAGGCGGCTGCGACGGATCGCATCGAGATCGGGGAAATGCGCCAGGCGCTTGAGGCCGGTCGCCTCGTTGAACCGGTCGATCTCGTCAGTCGCAGCCGAACGGTTGGCGATGACGCCCGCCATGCGCACGTCGTAGTTCTTCGACTTGGCCTTGATGGCGGCGACGATACGGTTCATCGCGAAAATGCTGTCGAAATCGTTGGCGGCAACGACCACCGCGCGCTCGGCATGCTGCAGCGGAGCGGCAAAGCCGCCGCACACCACGTCGCCCAGCACGTCGAAGATCACGACATCGGCATCTTCGAGCAGATGGTGCTGTTTCAGCAGCTTGACCGTCTGGCCGACGACATAGCCGCCGCAGCCGGTGCCTGCGGGAGGTCCACCCGCTTCGACGCACATCACGCCGTTGAAGCCTTCGAACATGTAATCCTCGGGCCGCAGCTCCTCGGAGTGGAAATCGACCGTTTCGAGCACGTCGATCACCGTCGGCATCAGCTTCTTGGTGAGCGTGAAGGTGCTGTCATGCTTGGGATCGCAACCGATCTGCAGCACGCGCTTGCCCAGCAGCGAGAGCGCGGCCGAGAGGTTGGAGGAGGTCGTCGACTTGCCGATGCCGCCCTTGCCATAGACGGCAAACACCTTGGCACCGGTGATCTCGTCGCGCGGGTCGAGCGCAACCTGGGTGCTGCCTTCCCCGAAACTGGGCGGCGCGTGTCCGTGGTCCAAAAGGCTCATATCAATACTCTCCCGTCATTCTGCTGCGATCAGGCCTTCCAGCCTGTCTTCGATATCGTCCGCGGCGGCGCGAAGCGCTGCCAGGGTTGCGGCATCCGGTTCCCACAGCCGGCGGTCGCATGCTTCCAGAAGGCGTTCGGCAACGCGTGCCGAGGCCTTGGGATTGAGAGTGGCCAGACGCGCGCGCATGGCATCGTCGAGCACATAAGTTTCGCTGATCTGCTGATAGACCCAGGGCGCGACCTGGCCAGTGGTGGCCGACCAGCCCATCGTCGTGGTGACATGGCCCTCGATCTGGCGCACGCCCTCGAAGCCGTGCTTGAGCATGCCTTCATACCATTTGGGGTTGAGCATCCGGGTGCGGGTTTCGCGGTCGATCTGTTCGGACAAAGTGCGCACCTTGGCCGGGCCTTCGGTCGCATCGACGATGTAGACAGGCGCTGCCTTGCCGCCGCGAGCGCGGGTGACCGAGCGGCTGACCCCGCCCAACGCATCGACATACTGGTCGATATCGGTGACGCCCAGTTCCACCGAGTCGAGGTTCTGATAGGTGAACTCGACCGAGGACAATGCGCTTTCGAGCAGTTCGCGGTGCTTCACCGGTGCGCCCGAGCGGCCATAGGCATAGCCCTTGTGGGTCTCGAACGCTTCGGCAAGCTCGTCGGGATCGGCCCAGGCACCGCCGTCGATCATCATGTTGACCTGCGCGCCATAGGCACCTTCAGCGTTGGAAAACACGCGCAAGCTCGCGGTTTCCATGTCGCAGCCTATCTTGGCGGCATGCGCCAGAGCATGCTTGCGCACGAAGTTGAGCGTTTCGGGCTCGTCGGCGGTGGCAGCCAACCACGCTGCCTCGGCGATCATCCGGGTCTGAAGGGGTAAAAGATCGCGGAAGACGCCGGACAGCGTGGCTATCACGTCGATGCGGGGACGGCCGAGCTCGGCCAGCGGGATCAGTTCGGCCCCTGCCAGGCGGCCGTAGGAGTCGAAGCGCGGGCGCGCGCCGAGCAGGCACATGACCTGCGCGATCTGCGTGCCCTCGGTCTTGAGATTGTCGGTGCCCCACAGCACCATCGCGATGCTTTCGGGCACCGGATCGCCCGCTTCGGCATGCCGCGCCAGCAAAGCTTCGGCCTGGACCGTGCCGGTGGCGCAGGCAAAGGCGCTGGGGATGCGGAAGGGATCGAACCCATGGGTGTTGCGCCCGGTGGGCAACACCTCGGGGTTGTGCAGGATGTCGCCGCCAGGAGCGGGACGGACATAACCTCCGTCGAGTGCATGAACCAGCGCGCCGAGCTCGTCATTGGCCGAGAGCTTGGCATCGAGCTCGGCGCGAGTGGCGCCGTTGTCGGCAGCTGAGAGCGCATTGAGGAACGCCTCGCGTTCCTCGCCTTCGAGCTGGCTGCCCAGCACGTGCAGGCCGAAAGGGATCAGCGCACGTTCGAGTTCATAGAGGTTGCCCGCAAGTGCTGCGATGTCAGACCCATCGATATCGAGCGCGGTCGCCGCATCGCGGATCATGATCTCGAGCGCGGCGCGTTCGACGCCCTCGCCTGCCAGCGCCCGCCAGCGCTCGACCAGCGCCTTCAGATCGGCAAAGCCCTTGTACAGGCCTGCTTCGGCGAGCGGCGGGGTGAGATACGACACCAGGGTCGCACCCGAGCGGCGCTTGGCGATGATGCCTTCCGAAGGGTTGTTGGCGGCGTAGAGGTAGAAATTGGGGACGGTGCCCAGCAGCCGGTCGGGCCAGCAATCGCCCGAAAGGCCTGCCTGCTTGCCCGGCATGAACTCGAGCGCGCCGTGGGTGCCGAAGTGCAGCATGGCATCGGCGCGGAACTCTTCGCGGATCCAGCGATAGAAGGCGGCAAAGGCGTGCGTCGGCGCGAAATCGCCATCGAACAGCAGCCGCATCGGATCGCCTTCATAGCCGAAGCTGGGCTGGACGCCGACGAACACGTTGCCGAACTGCTTGCCGAGCACATGGATCGACCAGCCATCGCTGTTCAGCTTGCCGGGCGCGGGGCCCCACTGCTTTTCGATCGCGCGCAGGTGCGGCTCGTTGGTGACATGGTCGTCGGTCGAGATCCGCACCGCGACATTGGCGTCCGATCCGAAGCGTTCAGAATTGCCCTTGAGGATCGCATCGCGCAGGCCATCGACGGTCGCCGGCGGCGCACAGTCGTACCCTTCTGCCGCCAGCCGGTGGAGCGTGGCGTGCAGCGATTCGAACACCGCAAGGTGCGCCGCGCTGCCGGTGGCACCGGCGTTGGGCGGGAAGTTGAACAGGATGATCGCCAGCTTGCGCTTGGCGCGCTGAGACCGGCGCAGCGCCACCATCCGCTCGACCTTGGCGGCCAGCATCTCGGCGCGCTCGGGACAGCTCTGCATCGCGCGCATCGCATCGGGGGCGGTGAACAGGCAGTGGCGTTCGCAGCCATCGCAGGGCTCGCCCGCGCCATCCGAGCGGCCACCGAAGACATGCGGCATCACCGCACCATCGAGCTCGGGGATGGCGACCATCATCGTCGCTTCGAGTGGCAGCAGCCCCTGGTGGCGGTTGCCCCATTGCTCGAGGCTCTGGAACTCGATCGGATGCGCCGCGATGTACGGCAGGTCCATGCCTGCGAGCACTTCCTCGGCAGCAGCGGCATCGTTATAGGCGGGGCCGCCGACCAGCGAAAAGCCGGTGAGGTTGATCACGGCATCGACCACGGGCTTGCCATCGCGGACCAGGAACCGGTCCATCGCCGGGCGCGCGTCCAAGCCGCTTGCAAACACAGGGACGACATCGAGCCCGCGCGCTTCCAATGCTGCGATCACGCCATCGTAATGCGCGGCATCCTTGCCCAGCAGATAGGAGCGCAGCAGCACCAGCCCGACCGTTCCGGTCGCCTTGGGGTTGCGCGGCAGCGCTCTGGCATCCTCGGTGATCCGTTCCGCGATTGCGGGGTGATAGAGGCCAAGCTCGGGATATTCGCGCGGCGCCTGTGCGGGCGTGGTGCCCTTGAGTGCAGCGCGTTCGCCTGCGGCATAGCGGTCGATCAGGCCGCGGATCATCGAGACGACATTGTCGTCGCTGCCCGCCAGCCAGTATTGCAGCGTCAGGAAATAATGCCGCACGTCCTGCGCGGTGCCGGGGATGAACTTGAGGATCTTGGGCAGGCGGCGCAGCATCTTCATCTGCCCCGCGCCCGAGCTCGCACCCGGCTTGGAGGAGCCGCGCAATTTCTTGAGCAGCGCCAGCGGGCCGCGCGCGGGCGCGTCCATCCGATAGCCGCCCATGCGGGTCAGCTTGACGATATCGCCTGCGGACATCAGCCCGAGCATCGCATCGCACTGCTCGCGCCGGGCTTCCAGCGCGGGGTGGATGGCGCGGACATGGTCCTCGAGGAACAGCATGGTGGCGATGACGATGTCGGCGCGGGCAATGTCGGCGCGCGCGGCATCGATCGCACCGGGGTCACGGTCCCAGTCGGCGGCGGCATGGAAGCCGATCGACAGTCCCGGCATGTCCTTGACCAGCACCGCCTCGGCCCGGTCAACCGCGCCCGACAGATGGTTGTCGAGCGTGATGAACACCACGCGGATCGCGGCGGAGCGGCCGTTTGCATGCTGAGAGGCCGCTGGGGGGTTGGCTCTACCGGGCATAATGCGCCTTTGCATCGTACAGCGTGTCTATCGTGATGGAGGCCAGCCCACGCTCAGCAGCATAAGCCTCAGTGTTGCGTCGCGCCTTGCCACGCACAAAGAAGGGAATTTTCTTGAGTTCGGTCTCCGCCTCGGCGGTCCAGCGGGTCAGCTCGAGCACGTCTCCATGGGCAGCAGGGCCATGGGCGGCGGGTATCGACGCTGCAGCTGAAGCCAATACCGGTTCATGGGCAGGTTCAACGTGACGGTCTTCCTTAGGAAGCGAAACGACCGGGGCATTCTCGACAGTCCCATGCGCCAGATGGCTCGCGCCAGCGCCATCATGGAACTCCGGATCATCGCGGAACATCGTCAGCAGATGCTCTTCCAGCCCCATGACCAGCGGATGCACCCAGCTGTCGAACAGCACGTTGGCGCCTTCGAAACCCATTTGCGGGCTGTGCCGGGCGGGGAAATCCTGGACATGCACTGGGGCCGAGATCACCGCGCAGGGGATCGACAGCCGCTTGGCGATGTGGCGTTCCATCTGCGTGCCCAGCACCAGTTCGGGGTGCGCGGCGGCGATGGCGTCCTCGACCTCGAGATGATCGTCGCTGATCAGCGGCTCGACGCCATGTTCGGCGGCGGCAGCGCGGATATCGCGAGCGAATTCGCGGTTGTAGCAGCCCAGGCCGCAGACCACGAAGCCCAGCTCGTCGCGTGCCACGCGGGCAGCAGCGATGGCGTGCGTCGCATCGCCGAAGATGAAGACGCGCTTGCCGGTGAGATAGGTCGAGTCGACCGAGCGGCTCCACCACGGCATCCGGGCTTCAGCCAGGTTCAGCGCGGGCGCCGGATCGACCTTGGCGAGGCTTGCGACTTCGCGGATGAAGTCGAGCGTCGCGCCATGGCCAATGGGGATGGTCTTGGTGAAGGGCTGCTTGAAGTTCTTCTCCAGCCAGCGCGCGGCGGTATCGGCGATTTCCGGATACATGACGATGTTGAAATCAGCCTCACCGATCCGGGCTATGTCAGCCGCGCTCGCCCCCATGGGCGCGGTGACGTTGATCTCTATGCCGAGCGCAGCCAGTATCTTCGCTATCTCGACGATATCGTCGCGGTGGCGAAAACCCAGTGCGCTCGGCCCAAGCAGGTTCGCTTTGGGACGCGGAGAACCTGCCTGGCACGGTGCGGGGCGGGAGGAATCCCCGACCGCGAGAGTTCTGACAATCTGGTAGAAAGTCTCCGAGGCGCCCCAGTTCTCCTTGCGGGAGTAGCTGGGCAGCTCGAGTGGAATGACGGGAATGGGCAACCGCATCGCCTGGGCCATGCCGGCGGGGTCGTCCTGGATCAGTTCGGCAGTGCACGACGATCCGACCAGCAGTGCCGCCGGATTGAAGCGCGCCACGGCATCGCGCGCGGCGGACTGGAACAGCTCGGCCGTATCCTTGCCCAGATCGCGCGCCTGGAAGGTGGTGTAGGTGACCGGCGGGCGCTTGCCGCGGCGCTCGATCATCGTGAACAGGAGGTCCGCATAGGTATCACCCTGCGGCGCGTGCAGCAGATAGTGCACATCCGTCATGCCGGTCGCGACCCGCATTGCCCCTACATGAGGAGGCCCTTCATAGGTCCAGACCGATAGCTGCATCGCCCTATACCCTCAACACGTCGCGGCGGCGGATCGGCCGTGCGAAAAGTTCGGCAAGATCGCCAGCCTGGTCGAAACCGTGGATCGGCGAGAACACCAGTTCGATCGCCCATTTGGTGGTGAAGCCTTCGGCCTCGAGCGGATTGGCAAGGCCAAGCCCGCATACGGTGATGTCGGGCTTCGACGCGCGCACGCGGTCGAGCTGCTTGTCTACATCCTGGCCTTCGCTGATGACCGTTCCGACCGGCAGCTGCGCCAGTTCGGCGGCCATATGCTGGCGGTGAAGATACGGCGTGCCGACCTCGACCGGGATCATGCCGAGCTCGACGTGCAGGAAGCGCGCGAGCGGCAGTTCGAGCTGCGAATCGGGGAGGAAGAAGATGGTCTTGCCTTCGAGCCGCGCGCGGCTGTGCTCGAGCGCGCGCTTGGCGCGTTCGCGGCCCGGTGCCACGACGCTGCGGAAATGCATCTCGTCGATGCCGAAAGCCTTTGCCGCAGCGTGCAACCAGTCGGTGGTGCCTTCGGCGCCGAACGGGAAGGCTGCGGGCAGATGCACCGCGCCGCGGTCTTCGAGCGCCTGCGCCGTTTCACCCAGAAAGGGCTGGGCGAGCAGAAAGCGGGTGTTGGGGCCGACCGCGGGCAGATCGCGCGATTCGCGCGCCGGCAGGCAGGCGACGCGGGTGATGCCGATGTCGCGCACCAGCCGCAGCAACTGGTCCTCGACGATGTCGGGCAGCGCGCCAACGATCAGCAGCTCCTGGCCCGAATCGGCGGTCTGGGCGGGCATGAACGGCACCAGCGAGGCAAGGCATGCGTCCTCGCCCTGGGTGAAGGTGGTCTCGATGCCGCTGCCCGAATAGTTGACGATCCGCACATCGGGAAGGAAGGCGCCCGCGAGCCGCTGCGCAGCGCGCGACAGGTCGAGCTTGATCACTTCGGACGGGCAGCTGCCGACCAGGAACAAGGTGCGGATCTCGGGGCGGCGCGCGAGAAGGCGGCGAACCACGCGATCGAGTTCCTCATTGGCATCGGCCAGGCCAGCCAGATCGCGTTCCTCGATGATCGCGGTGGCAAAGCGGGGCTCTGCAAAGATCATCACGCCGGCGGCCGACTGCAGCAGATGCGCGCAGGTGCGCGATCCGACCACCAGGAAGAACGCGTCTGGCATCTTGCGGTGCAGCCAGACGATCCCGGTCAGCCCGCAGAAGACCTCGCGCTGGCCGCGTTCGCGCAGCACGGGCGCGGTGGAGCAGCCGATATCGGCGATGACAGGGGTGGGTGCGGTGGTGATCATGATGCCACCGCCAGCGTGCCGTGCGATTCGGCAGGCGAACCGGCACCCTGAAGCCGCGCGACTCGCAGCTTCCAGAGGAACTGTCCGGCGTTGATGACATAGGCGCCATAGCCCGCCAGTGCGACGCCCATCCGGGCCTCGACGCTGCCGATGCCGCCCAGCAGCATCACCAGATAAGCGGTGTGCAGCGCCAGCACGAGCATGGAGAACACGTCTTCCCAGAAGAAAGCCGGGGCGAACAGCCACTTGCCGAACACCACCTTCTCCCAGATCGAGCCGGTGATCATGATGGTGTAGAGCGTCAGCGTCTTGACGATGATCGACATGTCGGCGGCAAAAGCGCCCTCGCCTGTCCCGAAATAGCGCAGCACCATCCCGAGGCTGACCAGGAATATGATGAACTGGATCGGTGCGAGCACACCCTGGACGAGGGTCCACACCGTCGAATCGCGGCGAGCGCGCTCTGCTGCGGTGTAGAGCGAAGCGCCCGCCGCCATCGTCCGGTGACCCGCAGGATCAGCCGTAAAGGTGCGTTTTTCCGCAGTTCCAGGCTGGTTTTCCAGTGGCATAAGCGCCGTTGCGTCTCCCGTCTCAAGAACTGAAACCTACCCCTCGCCCCGCAAAAGTGTCAAGTTAAATTGACGTATAGTTTTCTTGACAAAATGACGGTTGTCAGGCCCACTGGACAGGCGTAGGGTTAAGGCCTGGCGAGGGAACGGTCCAAGAAGTCTCCAGCCCGCGAGGCCGATGCACGATGTATCGACAAGACCAGGAGAGTCTGAATGGCCTCAGTTTTTGGCATCGATTTGATCAAGTCGACGACAGGACTGTTCCGCAACGCGCGTTTGCGTAAGAAGGCGTCGCCTTGGGATGGCGAGCAGACCGGCTATGCCCGGTTTGCCCGGCAACGCCCGAGCGACGATGTCGGTCGCCTTGTGGAAGATGAAATCATCCCGCGGCTGCTGATGGTGCACCAGGATGATCCACGAATGAGCCACTTCCCTGCCGAGACCCCTGCAACGATGACCCCGGGCGCAATGTCTGGCCATGGCGCAGGGCCGGACAACAATGGCTTTCGCGATGCGACCGGCGCCCAGTCCAACGACAATGTGCGCGAGCAGGCGGCAGCGCCGAAGACCGCGGCTGCGCCTGCGCTGGTCCAGATTTTCGACGAAGCGGCGATCCGCGATTTCGCTTCGCAAGTGCTGATCCATGAAGTCGACGTGCTCGCCGACATGGTGAACACCTATCTCGACCAGAATGTTGCCCCCGAAGCGCTGTTCATCCAGCTGATCGCGCCGGCTGCGCGCGAACTGGGCGAGAAGTGGAATCGTGACGAGTGCGATTTCGTCGATGTGACCATGGGCCTGTGGCGGCTGCAGTCGCTGCTGCGCACGATCGCGGTGTGGGCACCGCCCTCGCCCGGCTGGAACCTGCGCACCAACAAGGCGCTGTTCACCACCATGCCGAACGACCAGCACAGCCTGGGCACATTGATCATCTCGGAGTGCTTCCAGCGCGCCGGATGGGATGTCGAGACGCTCATCGAGCCGCAACAATCCGACATTTTGCAGGCTTTGGACGAAATATCTTATGATCTGGTTGGATTGACAGTCACCACCGACTTTTCTATCGCGGCGGTTCCCAAGCTGCTGACGGCGATGAGAAGCGTGTCCTGCAATCCCAATCTGGCAATCATGATCGGCGGTCCGGCCCTTGGCTATGATCCCGTGCGTGCGCGCGAGCTGGGTGCGGATGGAACCGCTGCCGACGCTGAAGCTGCGCTGCAACTGGCCGACGAACTTGTATCTTCCGGGGTTGAGCGCGCTGCTCTGACGCTTTGAAGTCCGCTCCCGGCGCGGCAATGAAAAAGGACGAGCTTTCCGCGATCCCCATGCCTTTTCGCGACCTCAAAGGCGTCGTCGGCACACTTGAAATCGGCGCGGCACTGTCACTGGTGCTGGCCGCAGGCGATATCGCCCTGGCGCTCGATTCTGATGGCGTCATCAGCGATGTTTCCGTGAGTGCCGAGGACATGCCAGATCTGAGCGCCTGGATTGGCAGGCGCTGGGAGGATACGGTTGCGCTCGACAGCAAGCCGAAGATCAACGAAATGCTTACCAGCCAGCCGTCGGAAACCCCCGATCGCTGGCGCCAGGTCAACCACCCCGGCCCCGATGGCAACCTGCCGATCCATTACCGCCTGGTAGACCTCGGCGAAGGCAATCCGCGCATGGCGATCGGCCGCGATGTCCGCGCCTGGGCCAGCCTGCAGCAGCGTCTGCTGCAGACCCAGCAGTCGCTCGAGCGCGATTACCTCAAGCTGCGCCAGACCGAGGCGCGCTATCGCCTGCTGTTCGACATGATCACCGATCCGGTGCTGGTCATCGATGCCAGCACCCGGCGGATCACCGCGGCAAATCCCGCAAGCTACCGGCTGTTCGCCGCCAAGTCGGGCTCGCTGGAGAATCGCGATCTTGCCAATGTCATCGGCGGCATCTCGCGCGATGACCTGATCGCCAGCCTGGGCGGCGCGACTGCGACCGGCGAGCGCTGCGAGATGGAGGTCAGCATCGTTCCTGGCGAACCGCCGATGCTGCTCACCGCCATGCCCTTCCGTCAGGACAGCGGCCGCCAGTTCATGATCCGCCTGACGCGCACCGGCGATATCGTCGGCGCCGATGGCGATCAGCGTCCGCTGCACGAGCTGATCGAGCGGATGCCCGATGCGTTCGTGCTGACCGATGGCGCGATGCAGATCATCACTGCCAATTCCGCCTTTGTCGATCTGGTGCACGGCAGTTCCAAGGAAGCGATCACCGGCCAGCCGCTGGGCCGCTTCATCGGCCGCCCGGGCATCGATGTCGATCTGATGCGCAAGCAACTGGACACCCACGGCCAGGTGCGCAACGCCACCACCATCGTCCATGCCGATGATGCCATCGAGGAGGCGATCGAGGTTTCGGGCGTCAAGACTGACAGTCAGGGCGGGCATTACGGCTTTGCTATCCGCACCGTCAGCAGGCGTATGCGCGATCTGCCGCCCGCCGACCGCGACCTGCCGCGCTCGGTCGACCAGCTGACCGAGCTGGTGGGGCGGATGCCGCTGCGCGAGATCGTGCGCGAATCGACCGATTTGATCGAGCGCATGTGCATCGAGGCGGCGCTGGCCTACACTTCGGACAACCGCGCATCTGCCGCGGAAATCCTGGGGCTCAGCCGCCAGAGCCTGTATTCCAAGCTCCACCGCCATGGCCTGGGCAATCTGGTCGGGCGCAAGGACGAATTGAGCTAGGCACGCGCCTGGCGATGTGCGCACGCACCGCCCGCCAACCGCTCCTTTCTTCGGAAACTATCGGCCGATCAGCCCCAAAGCGTGGCGGATGAAGGCATCGCGATCGAGCACCCAGCGGGCATCGTCCGGCAACTGGGGATCGGCATAGGTCCAGCCTTCGGGCGAATAAGGCTTGCGAAACGTCCCTCTGCTGTTGAACGCCAGCGACACCATGCGCTGCTGGGCGCGGGTCGTATGCTCGTTGCCCATCACGGTGGGCGTGCCGGGTTCGACGCCCAGACCCTGGGGGCGAAGCGCGAAGATATAAGGTTCGGTCCTGAAGCTATCGACCACCGTGTTCTGGAAAACCGACAGATAGACCTGATCGAGCGCGGCCAGCGGCGCCGGCGGCATCCGCCATTCGGGGCTGACCATGATGTTCCAGGGGTAATGATCCGGCGCGCCATAGACGATCTCAGTGCGCAGATCGACCAGCGTGTCGCGCACCTGCTGTGCAGAAGGCACGCGCTTCAGCCGGAGGTTGTTCGCCCAGGTGAACCCGAAAGCCGAGATATCGACCAGAGGCATCGCCGATGGCGTCGTGGCATTGGGCAGGTTGGCGACGGTGACATCCTCGTATATGCGCAGATACGCCTTGTCTTTCAGCTGATGCCCGCTGGCGATATCCACCCAGCCCTTCTGGCCGTACCAGACCGAATTGCGGAAATGCGAAACCAGCGTCCCGTTGATATAGGTCGAATGCTCCTGATCGACATTGTCGCCGACATTGCCGCGGATCTCGCTGTCCTCGATGTACATCATCGTCTCGCCGCCGGGCACGAAGATCGCGTTCTTGCCGCCGAAGATTCGCGCGCGGCGGATCACCGCGGTGATCAGTCCGGGCCGCGTCACATCCAGCACCTCGAGATGCACCGCGCCCTTGGCCTCGCCCGCGCCGGGGAAATCGAGCCCGATGTCGCGCATCTCGAAATGCACCCGTTGGGGGCCCAGCTCGAACAGCCGCAGGTTGATCGAGGCCCAGGCATCGTCGGTACGGAAGGTCACCGGGACCCCGGGCACCGACGAGCGGAAGATGTATTGCGTGCCCTGGGTCGATCCGACGATCTGCGGCATCCACGGCGCAAAGGGATAGACGCAGGGCTGGCCGGCGCTGTCATAGGCTTCGTAGATGAACTCGAAGCCGCCTTCGACCCGGCCATAGAGCGATTCGGCAGAGGGCCCGGCATAGACCTCGCGCCGCGCCGCCCGCGAGGCATCGCACCGGATCCGCAATTTCACCGCCGGAGCGCGCAGCCCCTGCATCGGCATGTAGAACGGATAGGACTGATCGCGCTGCGCGGCGTTCGGCGGCTGCTCCGGCGCCGAGACGCTCTCGGTCGGCAGCAACGCCTCGGTCTCCAGCCGCGGTGCCGATGACAAGGTCGAAGGCCCGGCCGACGACAGCAGCAGCGCGGGTGAAAACGCCAACAGGATCGCCAATCGGTGCAGAACCATGTCCATCTTTCCCGGTGAAGACACTTTGGTGCGCGTCTGTCGCCTTCAAGGCTAACCCCCGTTGCTTAACATTCAGGCCAATTGAGGCAAGTGCAAGCAGCAGTCGAAGCGCTCGAGCATCTGCGGCACAGCCAAAACTGTCCATTCTGATTGACACTTCTGCCCGTCAAGCATAGCCTCGCCTTTATGGATCGCTCTGCCAACATCGCCCGGCCCGTGCCGATTCCCGCAGCCCGCGACGTGCTTGAGCTGCTCAAGCCCGTGACGTGGTTTCCGCCGATGTGGGCGTTCTTTTGCGGGGTGATGTCCTCGGGCGCGCCGCTCAATGACCGCTGGCTGTTTCTGCTCGGCGGCGTGCTGCTCGCAGGTCCCATGGTCTGCGGCACCAGCCAGGCGGTGAACGACTGGTACGACCGGCATGTCGACGCGATCAACCAACCCGAACGGCCGATCCCTTCGGGGCGGATCGCGGGCCGCTGGGGGCTGTATGTCGCGCTGATCGGGTCGGCGCTGTCGCTGGTATTGGGCGCGGTGCTGGGCTTCTGGGTGTTCATCGCGACCATCGTCGGGCTGCTGTGCGCCTGGGGCTACAGCGCACCGCCGTTCCGCTTCAAGATGAGCGGATGGGTGGGACCTGGCGTCGTCGCGCTGAGCTATGAGGGGCTGAGCTGGTTCACCGGTGCGAGCGTGATGAGCGGCGGGCTACCCGACAGCCGCGTGCTGCTCGTCATCCTGCTCTACAGCATCGGCGCGCATGGCATAATGACCCTCAACGATTTCAAGGCGGTCGAAGGCGACACCGCGATGGGCGTGCGCTCGCTGCCGGTGACGCTGGGCGTCGCCAACGCCGCAAGGCTGGCCTGCGCGGTGATGGCGCTGCCGCAGGTGGTGGTCATCGCGCTGCTGCTAAACTGGGGACTGGCGATCTCTGCCATCGCGGTTACCCTGCTGCTGGCAATGCAGCTGGTGTTCATGCGCCGGTTGCTGACCGATCCCAACAAATACGCGCCGTGGTACAACGCCACCGGCGTGTCGTCCTATGTCTTCGGCATGCTTGCTGCGGCATTGGGCCTGGGGGGCTGGGTATGACCGCCGCCACAATCGCCACCGGCGCGCGCATCGGGCTGGGCTGGACGGACATCATGCGCATGGGGCTGGTGCAAGCCAGCATCGGCGCGATCGTGATGCTCGCGACGTCTTTGCTCAACCGCGTGATGGTGGTCGAATACGCGCTGCCCGCAGCTTTGCCTGCCGGCCTTGTCGCCTGGCATTATGCGGTGCAGCTGTCGCGCCCGATGTGGGGCCATGGATCCGACAAGGGGCGCAAGCGCACCCCGTGGATCATCGGCGGCATGGGGATATTGGCGCTGGGCGGCATCGTCGCGGTCAACGCGACGATCCTGCTCCCGGTCTCGCCGATACCCGGCACATTGCTCGCGATCCTGGCGTTCAGCATGATCGGCGCGGGCGTCGGCGCAGCGGGCACATCCTTGCTCGCGATGCTCGCCTCAGGCGTGGTGCCCGAACGCCGAGCAGCCGCCGCCGCGATCACCTGGATCATGATGGTCGCAGGCATCGTGATGGCCGCGGCCACCGCCGGCAGCCTGATCGATCCGTTCAGCGAGCAGAGGCTCGCGATCGTTTCGGGCGGGGTGGCGCTCTGTGCATTCGTGCTCGCCTGCGCCGCCATTGCAGGCATCGAAAAGCGGCTGATACCCCCGCCGCACCCCAACGCCGATGCGCCGACAGCCAGCTTTGGCGAGGCGCTGCGCGAGATCATGGGTGATGCGACGGCACGCCGCTTCACCATCTTCGTGTTCGTCTCGATGCTCGCTTATGCGATGCAGGACCTGATCCTCGAGCCTTTTGCGGGGCTGGTCTTCGGCATGACCCCAGGCGAATCGACCAAGCTTTCGGGGCTGCAGCACGGCGGCGTGATGGCAGGGATGATCGTTGCAGGCATCGGCGGCAGCGCCTTTGCCGGGCGGCGGCCATCCGATCTGCGCTGGTGGATTCTCGCCGGCTGCGGCGGATCGGCGCTGGCGCTGGCCGGGCTCGCGATCGCCGCGACCACCGCAGGCGCGGGCGCCTGGCCGCTCAAGGCCAATGTCGCGGTGCTGGGCTTTGCCAATGGCCTGTTCGCGGTTTCCGCGATCGGCGCGATGATGGGGCTGGCGGGTGCCGGCCAGCAGTCGCGCGAGGGCGTCAGGATGGGCGTGTGGGGCGCAGCGCAGGCGATCGCCTTCGGGCTCGGCGGCCTGACCGGCGCGATGGGCGTGGATATCGCGCGCGGAATGCTCGCCAGCGATGGCGCCGCGTTCCAGTTGATTTTTGCTGGCGAGGCGGGGCTGTTTATCCTCGCTGCGCTTTTGGGGGTGCGCGTGACCATGCGCACTGCCGATCCGCTTATGGTGGCGGCGCCGGCCTGAAGGCCAGACAGGAGTAAGAGCAATGGCGGATGCGGATTTCGACGTAGCGGTCATTGGTGGCGGCCCATCGGGCGCGACCGCGGCCAACGATCTGGCCAAGCGCGGGCTCAAGGTGCTGCTGCTCGATCGCGATGGCCGGATCAAGCCGTGCGGCGGCGCGATCCCGCCGCGCGCGCTGAAAGATTTCGAAATCCCCGAATCGCTGCTCGTCGCCAAGGCGCGCGCGGCGCGGATGATCTCGCCTTCGGGGCGGCAGGTCGACATGCCGGTCGGCGATGGTCCCGAGGGCAAGGGCTTTGTCGGCATGGTCGACCGCGACGTGTTCGACGAATGGCTGCGCGCCCGTGCCGGGATCAACGGCGCAGAGCGGATCACCGGGACCTATGAGCGGATCGACCGGGACCAGGACGGCATGGCGGTACTTGTCTATCGCAGCGAGCGCGGCGGGCCCGACCGGCGGGTGCGGGTGCGCTCGGTGATCGGCGCGGACGGCGCGCGATCGGCGGTGGCCAGGCAGAACATCAAGGGCGCCGAGCAGGTCAAGTGCGTGTTCGCCTATCACGAGATCATCAAGGCACCCGAGCCCGCGCTCGCGCACGCGACCGATTTCGATTCCGACCGCTGCGATGTCTATTATCAGGGCAAGCTCTCTCCCGATTTCTACGCCTGGGTGTTCCCGCATGGCGACACCGCCAGCATCGGCCTGGGCAGCGCCAACAAGGGCTTTCCCTTGCGCGAAACCACCGCGCTGATGCGCGAGCAGATCGGGCTGGCGGGCTGCGAGACGATCCGCAAGGAAGGCGCGCCGATCCCGCTCAAGCCGCTGAAACGCTGGGATAATGGCCGCGATCTGGTGGTCGCGGGCGATGCCGCAGGCGTCGTGGCACCGGCGTCGGGCGAGGGCATCTATTATGCCATGGCCTGCGGACGGCTGGCTGCCGACGCGGTGTTCCAGTTCCTCGTCACCGGAAAGCCGGCCGCGCTCAAACAGGCCCGCAAGCAGTTCATGGCCAAGCACGGCAAGGTGTTCTGGATCCTGGGAATCATGCAGTATTTCTGGTACTCGTCGGACAAGCGCCGTGAGCGCTTCGTCAAGATGTGCGCCGATCCCGACGTCCAGTACCTCACCTGGCAGAGCTACATGCACAAGGAACTCGTCCGCCGCAAACCGGTGGCGCATGCCAAGATTTTCGTGAAGGATATGGGACATCTGCTGGGGCTGTCGCGGGCCTGACATGATGGCCGATGTGACGGCTACGTGATTTTTGCAGCTGGGAGGCTGAAGCCGAATGCATCGTGAAGGTTTTCTGCCCGTCATCCTGGCGGCGATGGCGGCATTGATCGTGGCCGCGGGCGGCGCGACGATCACCGATCTGGGGCCCTGGTATCAGGGGCTCAACCAACCCGGCTGGGCCCCGCCGGGCTGGCTCTACGGAGTTGCCTGGACGCTGATCTTCGCGCTCGCCGCATTGGCCTCGCTCGCCGCCTGGCGCGCCGCGCCGACGCGCAATGCGCGCACCAACGTCATCGGGCTGTTCGCATTCAACGGCTTTCTCAACGTGATGTGGAGCCTGTTGTTCTTCCGCGTGCAGCGACCCGACTGGGCGCTGATCGAGGTTGCGGCGCTGTGGCTGTCGATCGCGGTGCTGATCGTCTATTGCGGGCGCTTCTCGAAGCTGACCGCGTGGCTGCTGCTGCCCTATATCGGCTGGGTCAGCGTGGCCGCCGCGCTCAACTATGCCATCGTCCAGCTCAACAGCCCGTTCGGCTGAGATGGACGCGGTATCCGCCTTTTTCGCCAGCGGGCATGCGGCGGACCTGATCCTTGCCGTGCTGGCGGCGGAGTTCGTCTGGCTGGTGATGCGCGGCGGCAAGCCGCTCGATGTCGCGCTGGTGCTGGGCCCTGCGGTGTTCATCGTGATCGCGCTGCGCGGCGCGCTGACCGGCGCGGATTGGCCGCTGATCGCGCTGCCGCTGATGCTGTCGTTCCCGGTGCACATCGCCGATCTGATGCGGCGCGGTATGTTGTCCAAAAGCACCTGACCCTCACCGGTCCCCTGCGCAGGCAGGGGCCCATCTCCTGCTGCCGCACAACGCGCACCACTGGCTGATCGTGGAGGGGTCCAGTGATGGGCCCCGGCCTTCGCAGGGGACCAAGAATGGACCAAGGCACGCCCTTTGGTACATGTCCATTGACCCTGACAAATAACTGTCAAACTTTATGGACACCTGCTAGCATCCCTTCATGACCTGGGTTTCTTCCGACGGGCCGCCATATGCGGCATGAGCCGATCATTGTCGTCGGCGCGGGCGTCGGCGGGCTGAGCGCGGCGGCGTTGCTGGCTGCGGCGGGCGAGCCGGTGCTGGTGGTCGAACGCCAACCCACCCCCGGCGGCAAGTTGCGCGAGGTGATGGCGGCGGGCCGCCCGGTCGATGGCGGGCCGACGGTGTTCACGATGCGCTGGGTTTTCGACCGGCTGTTTGCCGATTGCGGCGGCGATCTGGCGACCGCGATCCCGCTCACCCCGGCGAGCATGATTGCCCGCCACGCATGGGGCCCCGAAGCTCCGTTTGATCTGCTCGCCGATGTCCAGGCCAGCGAGGCAGCGATCGGCGAGTATTTCAGCGCGAAGGATGCCGCGGGTTTCCGCACCTTCTGCGCCGAGGCGGCACGCATCTTCAACGTGCTGCGCGAGCCGTATCTGGAGGCATCCGCGCCTACCCCCTTCTCGCTGGTGACGCGCATCGGTCTCAAGCGCCTGCCCGAGACGATGGCGATCCGCCCCTATCAGGCGATGTGGAAGGCGCTGGGCCGGCATTTTGCCGATCCCCGGCTGCAGCAACTGTTCGGGCGCTATGCCACTTATTGCGGATCGTCACCCTTTGTCGCGCCCGCGACCCTGATGCTGATTGCGCATGTCGAGCAGGACGGGGTCTGGCTTGCCGACAACGGCATGCACTCGATCGCCACCGCCATCGCAGAGCTTGCCCGCAGCAACGGCGCGCAGTTCCGCTATGATGCGCCGATCTCCGAGATCGTGGTCGAGCATGGCCGCGCTGCAGGGGTCCGGCTCGAATCCGGCGAAGTCATCCGCGCGCGCGCGATCGTGTTCAACGGCGATCCTGCCGCGCTCAACATCGGGCGGCTGGGCGATGGCGTGCGCCGCGCGGTGCCGCCGGTGCCGCCCAAGCAGCGGTCGCTCTCCAGCATGACCTGGCTGATCAACGCGAAGACCTCGGGCTTCCCTCTGGTCAGGCACAGCGTGTTCTTCTCGAACGACTACCGCGCCGAGTTCGATTCGATCTTCAAGCGCGGCCAGGTGCCCGAGGCGCCCACCATCTATATCTGCGCGCAGGACCGCGACGACCATTCGGCGCGCGCGCCGCCGGGGCCCGAACGGCTGCAGCTTATCGTCAACGCGCCAGCCAATGGCGACACATTCCAAAGTTCACAGGCGGAGATCGACCAATGCGAGAGGCAAGTTTTCGGCTTCCTGGAGGATTGTGGCCTGACGATCGACCGAACGGCGGACAACTCGCATTTGGTGACGCCAGCGGATTACGAGGGTTTGTTCCCGGCGACGGGCGGCGCGCTTTACGGCCGGGCGACTCATGGATGGAAGGCGGCTTTCCAGCGGCCAGGGGCAGCGAGCCGTTTGCCGGGGCTCTATCTGGCCGGGGGTGGAATTCACCCCGGCGCCGGGATCCCGATGGCGAGTCTCTCCGGCCGCTTGGCGGCAGAGCGGCTGCTTGCGGACCTGCCTTCGATGCGATCGTCCCGGCGGGTGGCTATGCCTGGTGGTACATCGACGCGCTGAGTGACGACGGCAAGCATGGTCTGACGATCATCGCGTTCATCGGCAGCGTGTTCTCGCCTTATTACCACTGGTCGGGGCGCGGCGATCCGGACAACCACATCGCGATGAACGTCGCGCTGTATGGCCCGCGCGGCGGCTGGTGCATGACCGAGCGGGGCCGCAGCCACCTTGCGCGCGATCACGACAATCTGGTGATCGGCCCCAGCTCGATGCACTGGGATGGCGACAGCCTGCGCATCGATCTGGCAGAGATCACCGCGCCGCTCCCCAAGAAGGTGCGCGGCACCATCCGGGTGTTCCCCAAGGTGATGCCGCAGACATTGTGGCCGCTCGATGCCCAGGGGAACCACGCCTGGCGCCCGATCGCGCCGCGCGCGGTCGTCGAGGTCAAGCTCGACAACCCTTCGCTCAGCTGGAAGGGCGAGGGCTATATCGACAGCAACGCCGGTGTCGAACCACTCGAACGCGGCTTTTCCGACTGGCACTGGTCGCGCGCGCATCTGGCACGCGATTCGGTCGTGCTCTACGAAGGCCAGCGCCGCGACGATTCGCGCTTTGCCATGGGTCTGCGCTTTGCCGACAACGGCACGATCAGCGAGGTGGAACTGCCCCCAGAGCGCGTGCTGCCCAAGACCCTCTGGCGCATGCCGCGTATCACCCGCGCCGATGCCGGCGCCCCGGTCGAAATCCGCCGCACCTGGGAGGACACCCCCTTCTATTCGCGCACCGCGCTCAAGACGCGCCTGTTCGGCGAGCAGGCCGAGGCGGTGCATGAAAGCCTGTCGCTCGACCGGCTGGAAAAGGGGATTGTGAAGCTGATGCTGCCGTTCAGGATGCCGCGACGGGGGTGAAGCCCGCTCTCCAGAAGCAGCGGACGGGCTGAAGCAATCGCGCGAATTGCGGCGCAGACATTGCTCGCTGCGTTATCCGCCCAGTACCCGACTGCTTTTGTCCGGGAGAGCAATCAGGTCTTCCAGAAACAATGCGATCAACCCAGATCGGGATTCGACCCCTGCCTTGGAATAGACCTTTGCAAGCTGAGCTCTGACGGTACCAGCGGCTGACCCCCTTAGCCTTGCGATCTCACTAATATCACAGCCCTTCAGAGCGAACAGGGCGACATCAGCCTCAGCGGCTGTCAGCTGCCATTCCTCGAACCGCAGGCGGATCAGTTCGCCCAGCGCACCTTGCGCTGTGGCCACGGCAGCCTCGTCCCGACGTGCTGCGGTGATCAGGCCGCGCACTCGCATCGCGCCCAGGACCACTGCGGCTAATAGGGCAATAGCAGCGATCATCTCGATCGCCAGATGCAGGCCGATCCCGTCAGTCATTACGTCGCTTGCCAGATCGGCAAGGAAAAACGCACAGGCGAGCGCCTGCAAAGCCACTAGGATGCTGATCCCCGTGGCCTTGCGTTCGCGTATGCGTGTCCTTGCGCTCATTAGCCTTGCCTATCGCCCCAGCGGCGACATGGCCATCACAACCTGCTTGCCGCTGCGCCGTGTCTCGAACACCACGCCTGCCAGATGCAGGAGGATAAGGAGATAGAGCAGATTTGCGGCGGTCTCGTGGATTTCTCCGAGCATGCCCTCTTCGCCCTCTTCGCCCTCTTTGCCCTCTTCGCCCTCTTCGACCTCGCTCTGCCGGCCGTGCCCCGCAGAAACGCTGTGCTGCTCCTGCTGATACTCGGTGCCAGCCCATGGCACAGGTCCGGCCAGGGTAATTCCGGTGGCGATAATCGTGAGCAGACAGCCCCAGATTGCAAAGACCATCATCGCGCCGAGCGGATTGTGCGAGGCATGGCGAGTAACATTTCCCGCCCGGATATCGCGCACATGTGCCAGCGCTTTGCGGGGACTCGGCCAGAAGGCAGAAAATCGCGCCTCGGCAGGGCCGACAATACCCCACAGCAGGCGCAGCCCGAGAATGGCCGCAAGACCATAACCCACCCAGATATGCGCGGCGGCGCCTTCCTCTGTCACGATGGCATTGGCTAGCACGGCGATGGCAATCGTCCAGTGCGTGATTCTGACGATGGGGTCCCAGCGACGGCCGGGGGCGGCGTGATCGATCATGACACTCTCCTTGCTGAAAGGTGTCAGCAACCGCCCTTCAATTCCGGGGAGCACAGCAAGCCGCTGACCCGCCACATCTCGCAATCGCCTCGCCGCAGCGCCATTGGCTCTCTGCTTATATTGCCGGGCATAAGCGACCGCTTAGGATGGCTGGACCCGCCATTGCCTTCGGCAGTCGATACCGAAGCGGCCGACCGATCCCAGCCCGCCGGCCAGCAAGCCTACACGCCCTGGTGTCTAACCGCCAAAGCGATGAAGACAAATCGTCTCCTGTTTCAGATGCTTATCCGTTTCCGCACCCCAGGTGCAGGCGGATCGACGGGCGCACCCGCGAAGCATTGCGCGATGGCCATCCACGCGGTGGCATTTGGCCCCATCACCTTGAGCGCCGTATCCGCAATGTTGCGCGTCTGTGTGACCACCTGGCAGAATTCCGCCGCATCGCCCTCGATCAACTCGCCGTCCGCCGGTTCGCCGAACGTCCAGACCTCGCCCGAAGGCGCGGTGAGGCGCAGCTGCGGGACCGGCTGTGGCGCATCCAGCCTGCGGTTCTTGAACGTCCAGCCATAGGTGTTGAGCCCCAGTACGCAGATGTTCTTGATCCCATCGCCATTCTCGCGCTCGACGCCCAGCACATCGAAAATTGCCTGCGCGTGCGCCCAGCTTTCCATCAGCCGCGCGGTGATCGACGACCGCGCGCTCATGCTCGGCCCCGCCCAGGGCACGCGCTGCGCCGGATCGGCGGTCGCAAAATCGGCGGCGGTGGCGCGGTAGGTCTCGGCCCAGGCGTCAACCAGCGCCTGACCGGCGAGGCCATCAAGCCAGACGCGCTCGAACGCATTCAGATCGCCGCCAGACCGGATGATTCCGCCGACCTGCCCCATGAACGCCTTGAACGCGTCTTCATCCTTTAAGGACATCTGCGCCGCCTGGTTCCAGACATGCAGATGGCCAATGATATCGCCGATCGTCCAGCCCTTGAACGCAGTTGGCGTTGCCAGCGCGGCATCGTCGAGCGGTGCGAGCAGCGCATGGATGCGATCGCATTCGGTGAGGAAATCGTCTGCCTGCTGCATCACAAGAACCCCTTCAACTCGGCCATGAAGCGGTCGAACTGGTCGTGGTGCAGCCAGTGGCCCGCATCGGAAAACTTGGCGAGGCGCGCGTTATGGAAAAGCCCCATGCGGCCATCGGCCTCCGGGTCGGACGCCCAGCTCTTCTCGCCCCAGCACAATAAGGTCGGGCAGGTGATTCGCTGCCACAGCGCCTGCATCTGATCGGTGGTGATGTCGAGGATCGGCCAGACGCGGATGTGCGGATCGAACTTCCAGCTGTACGTGCCGTTCTCGTTGCGGATCACCGCATGCTCGCACAGGTGCCGCGCCTGCTCCGCGGTCAGATAGCTGTTTTCGGCGTGCATGCGCTGCAGCGCCTCTTCGAAGCTGGCATATTCGCGGTGCTTGCGCGCCGCCCGTGCCCGCTTGTCGGCAAACCATTTGCGCCAGTGCTCGTCGATCGGGGTCAGCGCGCGCTCTTCCACCATCTTGGGGCTGGGGCCGAGGCCCTCGATCGCGACGATCTTGCGCACCTTTTCCGGGTACAGCCCGGCGTAGCGCAGCGCGGTGTTGCCACCCAGCGAATGCGCGACGATCGTCACCTGTTCATAGCCGAACTGCTCCACCAGCTGCGCCAGATCGTAGACGAAGTTCATGATCGGGTAATTGCCGTCGGCGGTCCATTGCGAATCCCCATGTCCGCGCAGATCAAGCGCGATGACATGCCAGTCGGCCATCAGCTCGCCCGCCACCCAATCCCACGATCGGCAGTGATCCTCGCCGCCATGCACCAGGATCAGCGGCGGCTTGTCCGGGTTGCCCCAATCGGCATAATGCAGCTTGAGCCGCTGCGAGAAAAAGCTGTGCGATGCAGGTCCGGTCAGTTTCATGCCGCAACCCTAAGCGGGTTTCGCCGCAAATGAAAAGGGGCGGGAAAGCACCGTCGTGCTTTCCCGCCCCTTACCTTCCGGCACATGGCCGGTCGGCGAATGAATTGACGGATCAATCCAGACGCGCGAGTTCCTTCTTGGAAAGCGAGGTCGAAACCTTGCCTTCGTCTGCGGTCAGGGTCGCAGCGCCGATGCGCACGACCTTGCCCTTGTAGATGACCAGGGCCGAGCCGTCCTCGAGAACGCGGGTCACCTTGCCGACGCGCTTGCCTTCGGCGTCATAGATGGTCTGGTTCTTCGAGATCAGGGCATCGTCCTGAGCGAAAGCGGGAGCAGCGGTAGCTGCGAGAAGCACGGCGCCGATCAGGGCGGAAGCACGAATGGTCATGGGTAGCATTCCTTTCAATCTTGGGGAGGGATTGGCCCCTGAACAGGGCTTTGGTTGGTTACACCCTGTACTTAAGTGCGCGATTGATAGGTTGCAAAGAGAAATGTTGCATTTGCGAATGCTATTTTTGCAGCTTCGGTTGCAGTTTATGCATGTTGCAAAAATATCGTGTTATACCAGTGGTTTGAAAAGGACGCAATAATATTGCGATGCAACAAAGTTGCGCGGTTTGCCATCAGGGTGCCCCGCGCGCAGCAGCCAGCCCCCGCCTTCGCGAGAGTTGGGTGCCCTACTGTGTGGAGAATTGGCTAGAGCTTGAGCATCTGCTTGCCGCGATTGGCGCCGGAGAACAATCGCTGCATCGTCTGCGGCGCGTTCTCGAAGCCGTGCTGGATATCCTCGCGATAGTTCAGCCTGCCATCCTTGACCAGCCCGGCCAGCCGCTTGCGGATCAAGGGAAACTCCGCCGCCCAGTCGAGCACGATGAACCCGGTCATCGTCGCACGGCGGAAGATCAGGTTGAAATAGTTCTGCGGGCCGGCGGGCATCTGCCCGGTCTCGTAGCGGCTGATTCCGCCGCAGATGACAACGCGCGCGTTCGTCGCGATATGGGCCAGCATGTCATCGAGGATCGCGCCGCCGACATTGTCGAAGATGACATCGACACCGTTCGGGCAATGCTGCTTGATCGCGGCCTTGAGGCCACCTGCCTTGTAGTCGATCGCGGCGTCATAGCCCGCTTCCTCGACCAGCCAGGCGCATTTCTCGGGCCCCCCCGCGATGCCGATGACACGGCATCCCGCGATCCTGGCCAGCTGGCCGACGATCGATCCGGTCGCCCCTGCCGCGCCCGAGACCAGCACGGTATCACCCGCCACCGGCTTGCCGATCTTGAACAGCCCGCAATAGGCAGTCAGCCCCGTGGTGCCGAGCACCGACATCATCGCGGTGGGCGGCAGCGCAGGATCGCACGGCACCAGCCCCTCGCCATCGGAGAGGTGATATTCGGTCCAGCCGGTCGACCCTATCACCATCGTTCCGACCGGGAACTTGCCGCCATTCGATTCGATCACCTCGGAAATCGCAGAGCCGCGCATGACCTCGCCGATCTCGGTCGGCGCGACATAATCGGCGATGTTTTCCATCCAGCCCTTCTGCGCGGGATCGAAGGCGAGATAATGCGTCTTGAGCAGCATCTGGCCGGGGCCGGGCGCGGGCAGGTCCTTGGTCACCAGTTCGAAGTCGCTGTCCTGTACCGGGCGACCGCGCGGGCGGCCTGCGATCAGCCATTGGCGGGTGGTGGTCATGATTGTCGTCTCCCAAAAATTCCGGTTTCCCGCGACGGCGGGAGCCCATCTCCTAAGCTGTCACCCGGCACAACGGTCGGGAGATGGACCCCCGCCTGCGCGGGGGACCGGCTGATCTACGGCATTGCCAAGGCTTCTCGCGTCAACCGATCTGCCGTTCGCCCTCCTGCCAATAGAGCTTGCGCAGTTCCTTCTTGAGCACCTTGCCCGAAGGGTTGCGCGGCAATTCAGTCATGAAATCCACGCTCTTGGGGCATTTGAATCCGGCGATATGCTCGCGCGCGAAAGCGATCAGCCCCGCCTCATCGGCATTCTCGCCATCCTTCAGCACGACGATCGCCTTGACCGCCTCGCCCCAGCGGGCATCGGGCACGCCGATCACCGCGCAATCGCGCACGGCAAGGTGGTGATGCAGCGCGTTCTCGACCTCGGCGGGGTAGATGTTCTCTCCGCCCGAGACGATCATGTCCTTCACCCGGTCGAACAGATAGAGATAGCCGTCGGCATCGACATAGGCTGCGTCCCCGGTGCGGTACCAGCCATCGACGAACGCCGAGGCATTGGCGTCGGGCAGGTTGTGATAGCCCGCCATCACCAGCGGCGCGCGCACCCAGACTTCGCCGACCTCTCCCGCCGCGCGGTCCTGCCCGTCCTCGCCGACGATGCGCAGTTCGACATCGGGAAACGGCTTGCCGCAGCCCGCCATACGCGGCGTCCCTGCGACATCATGGTCTTCAGGCGGCAGATAGACGATCGTGCCGCTGGTCTCGGTCGCGCCGTACATCTGGACGAACTGCGCATTGGGAAACATCTGCATCGAGCGGCTGAGCACGTCGAGCGGGATCGGCGAGGCACCATAAGGCAGCACCCGCATCGAGCTGAAATCCGCGCCTTGGGCGTCCGGATGATTGAGGATCATGTTGAGCACCGCAGGCACCGCGAACATCTTGGTGATGCCGTGCTTCTGCACCGCCGCGATGATCACCGCGACATCGGGCTGAGCGAGGATCACCCCGGTGCCGCCGCCGTTGAGCGTCTGCATCACCCAGGCGGTGCCGCCGATATGGAACAGCGGCATCGCCACCAGCGAGACGTCGCTTGCCAGCCACGCCGCCCAGCCCTCGCCGATCTTGCGCCCCTGGCTGAGCGAAGCGGTGAGGCTGCCATGGGTGAGCAGCGCGCCCTTGGGGTGACCGGTGGTGCCCGAGGTGTACAACTGCACCGCGACATCGCCATCGGCCAGATCGGCCAGCGAGCGGTCCGGATCAAAGCCTTGCACCCACTGCCGGAAAGTCGCGCGACCCTCGAAATCGCCATCGCCCAGCAGGATCGTCGCCAGTCCCGCCTCGGCGCGCACCGCCAGCGCGTTGTCCAGCACCGCGCTCTGCGTCAGCAGGAAGCGTGCCCCGGCGTCCTTCACGATATAGGCGATCTCGCGCGGCACCAGCCGCCAGTTGACCGCGACCGTCACCGCCCCGATCCGCAAGCTCGCCATCAGCAGGATCACGTAATCGATGGTGTTGAGGCCCAGAAATGCCACCCGGTCCCCCTTGCCGATGCCGCTGGCCTTGAGCGCAGCGACGCAGCGGCAGACCAGATCGTCGAGCTGCGCATAGCTCAGCGTCTCGTCATCCTGGATCAGCGCGGGCTTGTCGGGCGTGGCGGCCGCGCCGCGCGCGACCATGTCGGCGATCATGCTCACGGGCCCTCAGTGCGCCAGCGCGCGGGCATAGAGATCGCCGTCTGCGGGGTAGAAATTGCAGTGGAAGCCGCTGGGCACGCGGAACGGCACCAGCACGCGGGCGATGGGGCCTGCGGCGATATCGAGCGCATTGAAGATCGCAAGCTCGCTGCCCGGCGCATTGGCGCGGTGGACCAAGGTCATCGCATAACCATCCGCCTCACCCTCGGGCCCGGTCTTTGCGCCCAGCCTTGGTGCGAAGATCAGCTCGCCCGCCGCTGCACCCTTGCCGAAATGGTAGATGTCCTCCGTGCCGGTGACGGTGTCGAAGCGCAAGGCGGCATCCAGCCCCTCGACCCGGGCATCGCGCGATTCCAGGTTGATGTTGGCAAAGCTGTGCCGCGTCTTGCGCGTCATCAGCCGGTCGTCGGGACGCGGGAACTGAAGGTCGCGCTCGTTGAGCACTTCCTCGCGGATCACATCGGTGTTGGCATTGAGATCGATGGTCCAGCGGCGCAGGCTCTGGCGGGTACCCGAATGCGTCGCGCGCACCCCGGTTTCGTCGGGGAACAGAGCGGTGCCGTTGGCGGCGGCGACATCGGCGATGATGCGGCCGTCCTCCTCCCAGACGTTCAGCTCGTGGAACATGTGCCGCGGCTCGTACTCGAACCAGCGCAGGTCATCGGCGCTGCCGTTGCGCGGCATCAGAGCGAGCTTGGAAGGCCGGTCGTTGACCCAGGCGGTCATCGGCCCGCCGCGCATGAACCGGCCGAGGTCCGTGTCGATCGGCAGCACCGGGAACACCACCCAGTTTTCGGTAACGAAGAAGGTGTGCATCAGGCTCATGTGCGGCACCGGGATAACCTGGCTGCGGGTGAGCGTGCCGGTACGGTCGATCACGTCGTAGCGGATCTCCGCAGCCCCCATCGGCCCGTTGATCATCGCGCCGATGTTGATCATCTCGCCGGTCGCGTAGTCGATCTTGGGGTGCGCGGAGAAGGTGGTGGAGATGGTGCCGCCATAATGATCCTCGCCCAGGGTCGACAGATCGCGCGGGTCCAGCACCACCGGCGGCGCGCCCTCCATCAGCGCGAGCAATTTGCCGCCATGGATGATGATGTTGGTGTTGGCGGTGTTGTAGCGCTTGCCCTGCACCGAGGGGTCGGCGGTCATCGGATTGCCGAACACCCCGAACAGGCGCTCGCCTGCGGCCTTCTCGAGCTCGAACTTCTCGGTCCGCACCCAGCGGTTGCGCATCGAGACGCGGCCCTCTTCGATGAAGAAGCCATAGACCATGCCGTCGCCATCGAACCAGTGATACTCGTCGCCGCGCGTGGGGTGCAAAGGCTCGGGCCCGTTGCGATAGAACACGCCTGCGAGATCCTTGGGGATTTCACCCTCGATCACCAGATCGGGCGCGTCGGCCTCGAAACGGTTGGGGGCATGATGGCCGTGAAGATAGGGGTGAGGCGGAAAGGGCTTGGCCATATCTTGCGCGGTCGCGATCCCGTGTTGGTGTGGTCTAAGGACTGGGCCCGCCATCCCGTGCAATTGGATGGCGGGCGACAGTATATCAGAATTCGAGCATCACTTCAGCGCCCAGCTGACGGGGCGGACGGACACCGGCAAAGGTGAACAGACCTGCCACCGGCAGCGTGCTGGACAGGCCGCGATTGTCGAGCAGGTTGCGACCGAACACGCTGAACGTCACGTTCGCACCGCCGAAGTCGTGCTTGTACGACAGGGTCGAATCGAGGATCTCGCGCTCAGAGGATTCGCAGCGGCGCTCGTTGGTGATGATGCCCTGCGCCTGCAGCGCCCCATCGGTGACGATGCAGGTCGAGTATTTGTCGACATAGCGGAAGATGGTGCTCCAGCGAAATTCGCCATCACCCACCGGGCGGGTGTAATCGAAACCGGCGGACCAGGCATATTTCGGCGCACGGCGCAGGTCGAGATCGGACACGTCGATGCCGCCGCGCACGAAATTCTGGTAGTTGGCATCGAGATAGGTCGCCGAGAAGTTGAACGCGAGGTCATCGATCGGCAACGCGACAATTTCCAGCTCGATACCCTTGATCCGGGCCGAGGCGGCGTTCTCGACGATGGTTTCCTGCGCCTGGATGGCGTTGAACGGCGCCAGGGTGGGACGCACCAGCTCTTCCTGCTTGTCCGAATAATCGGTCTGGAAGATCGCGATGTTGGTGCGCAGGCGGCGGTCGAGCCAATCCGCCTTCAGGCCGATTTCATAGGCATCGACGATTTCCGGCTGATAGGGGCCGATCGCGGTCGGCGTCGCGGCGCGACCGTTGAAGCCGCCAGAGCGGAAGCCGCGCGAATAGGACGCATAGGCCAGCTGCCCGCCTTCGAACTGATAGTCCAGGCTGGCGCGATAGGTGAACTCGCCAAAATCCTCCGCCCCGACGCACGATGCTGCAGTGATCCCGGCAAAGCCGACCGGGCAGACGCCGGTGGGGCTCAGCGCAAAGTTGGTGACCAGCGCCTTCTCGTCACGGGTGTAGCGGCCACCGACGCCGAAGGTGAGCTTGTCGGACAGCTTGAAGCGCGCATCGGCAAAGCCGGCATAGGATTTGGAATCGCCGATCGAAAGCTGGAAGGCGCTGGCATTGGGGCCGAGAAATCCGAAGAACGAGGTCTGGCGCAGCGTGTACTGGCTGTCGAAATAATAGGCGCCCAGCACGATATCCATCCAGTCGGTGACGTCGCCGGCAAAGCGGATTTCCTGGCTAAACTGCTCGTACTTCTGGATGCGCAGCGTATCGAAGAAGTTGATCGAGGCGGAGTCGAAATCCTGCCGCACGCTCTCGTTGTTCTTGCGCCAGCCGGTGACCGAGGTCAGCGTGAAATCGCCCAGCTCGATATTGATCGTGCCGCTGATCGCGTCGGTCTTGTTGCGCACCGGGGTCTGGATATTGCCAAACACGGTGTAGAGCTGGCGGCTGTTGGTGGGCGTGCGGTTGCACTGGTTGCCCGGGATCTGGAAGGCGCGGACCAGCCCGACACCCGGCACCGGCACCTGCAGGCAGATCAGGTCGCGGTCGTTGGACACGCTGGCGGTGGCGACCTCGCCGTCTTCCTCCATGTGCTCATAGGTGATCACCGCCTCGATATTGTCGCTCGGCGTGATCAGCGCGGTGACGCCCGCGGTCCACACTTCGTATTCGTTGGTGCGGCGGTTGTTCTGCGTCGCGTTGCGCAGATAGCCATCGGTGTTGTCGTAGAAGAAGAAGCCCTTGAGCGCGAGGAAATCGCCGATCATCGGGGTGTTGACGACAAGGCGTCCGCGGATGGTGTTGTACTCGGCATAGCCGATCGAGGCGCGCACGCCCCATTCGCCTGTGGGCTTGCTGCGGCGGACGTTGATCACGCCGCCGATGGTGTTGCGCCCGAACAGTGTGCCCTGCGGTCCGCGCAGGATCTCGATTGATTCCAGATCGAACGCATCGAGCAATTGCCCGGTATTGGTGCCGATGAAGACATCGTCGACCACGACTCCGACCGCGGGATCGAAGCTCTTTTCGATATCCTCGAAGCTGATGCCGCGGATGGCGATGGCGGCAGCCGAAGGCCCGGCATTGACCGGATCGACCACCAGCCCGGGGACGCGACCGGCAAAGTCGCGAAGGTCGTCCACCGCGCCGGTGGCAAGCGCCTGCGCATCGATCGCGGACACCGCGACGGGAACCGACTGCAGCGATTCCTCGCGGCGCTGCGCGGTGACAACGATGGTGCGAAGCCCGGTTTCCTGCGCGACCTCGGCGCCCTCTGGCGCCTGATCCTGCGCCAGCGCAGCCGAAGGTGCCGCCAGCGTTGCAAGGCCCAGCGCGAATGCCGAAACCGACAGATAGGTTGATACCTTCATCAATGCCTCCCCTTTTGCTGCGGTTCGTGTCCGCACCATTTTCTCATGTTGCGCAAAAATGACCGGCGGACAGGTTTGCCTCAAGTGTCAAAAATGACAGTCGCGGCCCTTACGGCATCGGTTAGGGTGAAGGACATGAGAGCACGAGGCTGGCCCGCATTGCCGGCCCGGTCCGGCATGCCAGCCGGGCGCGTGCCCAGGGGAGATACCAGCATGCCGGTCCAGCGCAGCTTCTGCCGTTTCTGCCATGCCAATTGCGCGATCCTGGTCGAGACCGAGGGCGACACGGTCGTGCGCGTGTCGGGCGATCCGGAGGATCCGGTGTTCGGCGGCTATACCTGCATCAAGGGCCGCCAGCTGCCCGAGGCGCACCATCACCCCGAACGGCTGCTGGCTTCGCAGAAGAAGGGTGCGCAAGGGTTCGCCCCGATCGCAACGCAACAGGCGCTCGACGAGATCGCAGCGAAGCTCAAGCCGCTGATCGAGGAGCACGGACCCGACAGCGTCGCCATCTATGCGGGCACCTATTCGTTCCAGAACTCCGCAGGCGTCGCCTCTGCGATGGCGTTTGCGCAAGGATTGGGCACCCGGCATTTCTACACCAGCGTGACATTGGACCAGCCCGCCAAGGTCTACACCGCGTTCCAGTACGGCCAGTGGCAGGGCGGCGGGCATGTCTTTGGCGAGGCCGATGTCGCGTTCTTCATCGGCAACAATCCCATCGTCTCGCATTACGGCCCGCCCGGCGGCCTGCCCCCGTTCTCGCCATCGCGCCGGTTGCGCGATGCGATCGAGGGGGGCCTCAAGCTGATCGTCGCCGACCCGCGCACCAGCGATGTCGCCGCACTGGCGCACATCCATTTGCCCGTAAAGCCCGGCGAGGACCCGGCGCTGCTCGCGGGGATGATCCACGTGATCCTGGAGGAGCGGTTGTATGACGAGGCGTTCGTGCAGGCCCATGTCGATGGCCTGGCCGAGCTCAAAGAGGCTGTGTCCGGCTTCCCGCCCGCGATCGCTGCCGCGCGCGCAGGCGTCAGCGAAGCGGACCTCGTCGCCGCCGCCCGGATGTTCGCAGGCGGCACCAGGGGCTCGGCCAGTACCGGGACGGGGCCGGAGATGGCGGGCAACGGCACGCTGACGCAATATCTGGTGAGCAGCCTCAACATCCTGTGCGGCCGCTTCTGCCGCGAGGGCGAGAAGAGCTCGATCCCGCGTATCTTCACGCCCGTCACCCCGCGCCGCGCGCAGGTCGCGCCGCCGATGAAACTGTGGGGCGAGGGCTTTCCTGCCTCGCGCTTCCGCGGCCTCACCCATCTGATGAGCGAGATGCCGTGCAACGTGCTGGCCGACGAAATCCTCACCCCCGGCCAAGGCCAGATCAAGGCGCTGATCTCAATTGGCGGCAACCCGATGCTGGCCTTTCCCGACCAGGACAAGATGGCGCGCGCGATTGATGCACTCGAGCTGTTCGTCAGCGTCGATATCCGCAGCGAAGGCGTCTCGGCGCGCCGCTCGGACTATATCCTCGCGCCGTTGATGTGCCTCGAGCGCGACGACATCTCGTCTTTGTCCGAATGGTGGTACGAGATCCCCTACGCGCGCTACACCGAGGCGCTGCTGCCGCGCCCGGGCGATCTGCTCGACGAATACGAGATGCTCTGGGGGCTCGCCAAAAGGCTGGGCACCGGGCTGCCGCTGGCAGGCGGCCCCTGCCCGATGAACGTGTGTCCCGACAAGCAGACCTTTCTCGACATGGCGGTTGCAGGCTGCGTGGTGCCGCCCAGCCAGGTCCGCGCCGACAGCCCCGATGGCAAGGCAGTGATCTATGACGACAAGCACCCGATCGTCGAACCGGCAGAGCCAGGACACGAGGCGCGATTCGATCTGGCGGGCGGCGACATGCCCGCGCAGCTCGTCGCATATGGACGCGACGATCCGGCGCGCCAGGGCTTTCCCTTCCGGCTGATCTCGCGCCGCAGCCGCCACCGCTTCAATTCGACCGGCGGGCATCTGTCCGCGCTCGCGGCCAAGCGCACCACCAACCCCGCGCACATCCACCCCGACGATCTGGCGGGACTTGGCGTCGCCGATGGCGAGATGATCCGCATCGCCTCTCCGCATGGCGAGGTGCACGCGCTTGCCAAGGCATCCGATGGCCTGCGCCGCGGGGTGATCTCGATGGCGCACGGCTATGGCGACCCGGACTTCAGCCCGGACGCGGTCCCTATGCGCGGCGGATCGACCAACCGGCTGGTCAGCGAAACCAGCGGCTTCGATCCGATCACCGGCCAGGCGCTGCAGAGCGCGATTCCGGTCAAGGTGATGCGTGTTTGAGGGCGGGCAAGTGCATTGCAGGACAAGCGCAGGATTGCGGGCGAACCCGTTCTACGCCATCACAAACGCCATGACCTTCACCCCCGTGACCCCGTCGGATATTGCACCGGGCACCACCCGTTTTGTGCAGCATGAGGGTGCAGCATTTCTTGTCGTGCGCGATGGCGATGGCCGGGTCCATGCGCTCGATGGCCTATGCAGCCACGCGCTGCTGCCGCTGGCTGGCGCAAGGGTGCGGCGCGGGCATGTCATCTGCCCGCACCATGGCGCGCGCTTCGACATCACCACCGGCGCGGCCAAGGGCCCGCCCGCGCACTGCGGGGTCTCGCATTACCCGGCGCAAGAGAAAGACGGCATGATCGAACTGGATCTGAACCCATGACCTTCGACATCAGGAACAAGGTGGTGCTGATCACCGGTGCGGCTTCGGGCATCGGTGCTGCCACCGCAAGGCTGGCGGCAGAGCGCGGCGCGCATGTCATCGCCACCGATCTCGATGGCGCGCGGATGCAGGGCGTTGCCGCCGACTGCCACTGCATCGGCCTCACCCATGATGTCACCAGCCAGGACGACTGGGACAATGCCATCGCCGCGGCCGTGCACCATTACGGGCGGCTCGATGCGCTGGTCTCCAACGCGGGGATCGTCCACTACGAACGGATCATCGATCTGGACATGGCGCGGTTCCGCAGGCTCAATCAGGTGCATGTCGAGGGCAGCTTCATCGGCTTGCAAAAGGCGGTGGCGCAGATGCGCGCGCAGGCCGGGGGCAAACCCGCCACGGGCAGCATCGTGCTCACCGCATCGGTGATGGCCAATTGCGCGGCGCCCGCAATCTCTGCCTATGCGGCCGCCAAGGCGGCGATGGCCAACATGGCGCGCGCGGTCGGGGTCGAGGTCGGGCGCAAGGGCGACATGATCCGCGTCAACGCCGTCTGCCCCGGCCCGACACGGACCCCGCTGCTCGAAGGCGTGATGCCCGCAGGCGCGATGAACGACCCCGCGCACCGGGCCGACGTTCCGCTGGGCGTGCCGCAGGAGCCCGAGGACATCGCCGAGAGCATCCTGTTCCTGATCAGCGAGGAATCCTCGTTCATGACTGCCACGCAGATGGTGGTCGATGGCGGATGGAGCCTGACATGACCCGGACCGCCATCATCACAGGCGCGACATCGGGCATCGGACGGGCGACCGCGCTGCGTCTCGCCCGCGCAGGCTTTCACATCATCGCCACCGGGCGCAGCCATGAGCGCGGGGCGGAGACCGTCCGGCAGATCAAGGCCGCAGGCGGCAGCGCGGAATTTCACAGCTTCGATGTGACGGCGGAAGGCGACTGGGCAGCGTTCGCCGACACGGTGACCAAGGCACACAGATCGGTCGACGCGCTGATCAACTCGGCCGGGTCGTTCTTTTCCAAGCCCTTGCCCGACACCACGCTCGAGGAGTTCCGCGACCTGTGGACCGCGGATGTGGAGAGTGTGGTGCTGGGGACCAAATACGGCCTGCGGATGATGCGCGACACCAGGAGCGCAGGCTCGATCGTCAACATCTCCTCGCTCGCCGGGCTGATCGGGCTCGACGATTGCTCGGCCTATTGCGCGGCTAAGGCGGCGGTGACGCATTTCAGCCGCGTGGCCGCCCTGGAAGGCGCGCAGATGGACCCCAAGGTGCGCGTCAATTCGCTCAACCCCGGCGTGATCTACACCGAGATGATCACCGGTGCCTATGGCGACAGCGACGAGGTCAAGGCGTTCGTGATGGACGGCAACGCGCTGCAACGGGTGGGCACTGCAGAAGACATCGCCAGCGCCGCGACCTTCCTCGCCAGCCCCGCAGCGCGCATGGTCACCGGCACCGCGATGCTGGTCGACGGCGGCCGCGGGGCGGACTGACCTTACCCCTTATTCCCTTTACCGGAGACATACGCAGACCATGACCAGCAACCGCCAGTTCATCCTCAAGCGCCGCCCCGATGGCGCGCCGGTCGCAGCCGATTTCGCGCTCGAGACCTCGGCGATCCCTGCGTTGGAGGACGGCCAGTTCCTGATCCGCAACCATTATGCCTCGCTCGATCCCGCGCAGCGCGGCTGGATGTCCGATGCGGAAAGCTATATGCCGCCGATCCCGCTGGGCGCCCCGGTGCGCGCGACCACGATCGGCGTGGTCGAGGAAAGCCGCGCGGAGGGCTTCGCCAAGGGCCAATGGGTGCTGGGACTGAACGCCATCGAGGATTATTCGGTCGGCACGCTGGGCGGCTTCACCCAGCCGATCGACCCGCATGCGGTGCCATCGGTGACCAACTATCTCTCGCTGTTCGGCGCGGTGGGCATGACCGCCTATTTCGGCTTCATCGATGTCTGCGAACCGATGGTCGGCGATGTCGTACTGATCAGCGGCGCAGCCGGCGCGGTGGGCTCGCTGGTCGGGCAGATCGCCAAGATCCTGGGCTGCACGACCATCGGCATCGCGGGCGGCGCGGAAAAATGCGCACGGCTCAAGGATCGCTATGGCTTCGATCACGCCATCGACTATCGCGGCAAGGACATGGCCGCGCTGGATGCCGCGATCAAGGCGGTGGCGCCCGATGGCGTCGATGTGATCTTCGAAAATGTCGGCGGCGACATTCTGGACGCGGGGCTGATGAACCTGCGGCATGGCGCCCGCATCGGGCTGTGCGGGCTGATCAGCGAGTACAACGCGCCCAGCCCCGTGGGCGCGCGCAACATCTGGCAGCTGATCGTCCACCGCGCCTCGATCCGCGGGCTGCTGGTCGCGGACTATGTCGGGCGCTTTGCCGAGGGTGGCGCGAAGATGGGCGAATGGGCAGCATCGGGACGGCTGGTGGTCGACGAACATATCGACGAGGGGCTCGACAATGCGTTGCCTGCGTTCATGCGGCTGTTCGAGGGATCGAACCAGGGCAAGATGATCCTCAAGATCGCCTGACGGCGCGCGACCCGACAGGCTGGACACGCGGCATGGATGCTGCGCAGATGGCCTGCCTCCAATCCACGAAGGAACGAGCATGAGCAGACTGAACGGACGCAAGGCGCTGGTCACCGGGGCCGCATCGGGGATCGGCGCGGCGACGGTTCGCCGCCTGCTCGCCGATGGCGCGACGGTTCTGGCCTGCGACATCAGCAGCGAGGGGCTGGCGGGCACATTCAACCACATCGCCAACCTGGCCGACCCCCAGGCGATCACGACGCTGGCGGCGGCCGCGCAAAGCCAGCTGGGCGGGCTCGACATCCTGATCAACAACGCCGGGGTGTGCCCGGTGGGCACGCTCGACGAACTGACCGATGACCAGTGGCAGTTCGGGCTCGACGTCAACCTGCTCGCGCCCGCGCGGCTATCCAAGGCGTGCCTTGCCCTGCTCAAGGCGTCCAGGGCAGGCCGGGTGATCAACACCGGATCGATCCTGTCGCGCTATGGCGATGCGGGGCTGGGTGCCTATGCCGCGTCCAAGCACGCGATCCTGGGCTTCACCCGATCGCTGGCGATGGAGCTCGGCCCCTATGGCGTGACCGTCAACTGCGTTCAGCCCGGCTGCATCGTCACCGGAATGACCCGAGGCATGCTCGAGAACGGCGAGGCAGCGGATTATTATCGGGACAAGTCGGCGCTCAAGCGTCTCGGCCAGCCCGAGGATATCGCCGATGTCATCGCATTCCTCGCCAGCGACGATGCGCGCTTCATCACCGGCCAGGGCATCATCGCCGATGGCGGGGTGATGACGCACAGCTGAGAGGGGCGGGACAAGACATCAGCCGGCCTCAAAATGGGCAATGGTGTCGCAACTCGCATGGAGCACGGCCAACACATCGACCGTGTCAGCCGTATAGCGGAATATCAGGATATAGTTCGCCACCGGGGTGCTGCGGATGTCAGGGCCAAGGTCGGTCCGGGCTGTTCCCAGGGTGCCGGGAAGCGAGGCCAGCCTTCGCCCTTTTTGAACAAGCCTTCGCCTGAAGGCATCGGCCAGACTGCGATGCCCGCTTTCGCGTGCAATATAGGCCGATATCTCCCGAAGCTGGGCCTGCGCCCTCGCACTGATGCGGAGCGAACGCATCAGACCTTCGCAGCTTTGGCTTCCCACGCATCGAGATCGGCCTCAAGCTGCGCTTCGACCTCTTCCATCGTGTACCATTTGTCTTCGGCAATCGCCGCGTCGATCGTCTCGCGCAGCGCCGCAAGCTTGGCTTCGCGCTCCTCGACCAGCCGCAGCCCTTCGCGGACGATCTCGCTCGCCGAGCCATAGCGCCCGGTCTTCAGCAGAGCCTCGACATAAGTTTCCCAGCGTTCGCCGATGGATACATTCATGCGCCTGTCCCTTGTGCTGTTATCCCACCCATTTTATACCCCGATAACACAAACTGCGCAATTTTCGTTATTGCACGCCATTCGCCGCATCCTAGCATTTTCGACTATCGCCGCTCGCTGCAACCGCGGGCTATGACAGGGACATGACAGACCAGAAACGCGGGAGCAGGCAGTGACGGTGGCGGCAGAGCAGAAAAGCTTTTTCCATCCGGACGTGCTGTCCGACCCGTTCGCCTTCTATCAGGCGATGATTCCCAGCCAGCCGGTGTATCATGACGCGGCCAGCGGGCTGTATCTGGTGCTCAGTCACAAGCTTGTCAGCGAGGCGACCGCGCGCACCGACGAGTTTTCGAACAACTTTCAGGCGGTGCTCTCGGGGGCGCGCTCGGAAGACCCGCAGGTCAAGGCGATCCTCGAGGATGGCTGGCCGCAGGTCGATACGCTGCTGACCGCCGATCCGCCGGTGCACACGCGCTTTCGCAAGCTGGTCAATCTCGCCTTCTCCGCGCCCAGGGTGAACAAGCTCGAAGCGCATATCCGCGAAATCGCGCGCGACCTGATCGACATTATGCTGGCCAGGGACGACATCGACTTCGTCCGCGATTTCGCGATTCCGCTGCCGATCCGGATGATCTCCGAGCAACTGGGGCTGACCCATGAGGATGCCGGCACGATCAAGCGCTGGACCGATGCGTTCGTCGACCGGCTGGGCGGCATGGTGCCGCTCGAGCGAGAGCTTCAATGCGCGCGCGAAGTGGTCGAGTTCCAGCACGCGATCAAGGCGCAGATGGACCTGCGCCGCGCCAGCCCCACCGACGATCTGCTCTCCGATCTGGTCCACGCCCAGGTCGATGGCGAGCGGCCGCTGGACGATGGCGAACTGCTGTCGATCGTCCAGCAGCTGCTGGTCGCGGGCAACGAGACCACCACCGCGACGCTCGCCGAAGGGATCATCCTGCTGGCGCGAAATCCGGACGAGCTCGCCAAGGCCAAGGCCGACCCGAAGATCATCCCCAACATGATCGAGGAAATGCTGCGGCTGGCAAGCGCGTCGTCGGGAATCTGGCGGGTGATGAAGCAGGACGCCGAGCTTGGCGGGGTGACGCTGCCCAGGGGCGCGATGGTGATGATGCGCTATGCCGCCGCCAACCGCGACCCGGAAAAATACGCAGACCCCGACGCCTTCATCGCCGATCGCGCCAATGCGCGCACGCATCTCGCCTTCGGGCGCGGCATTCATATGTGTGTGGGCAACATGCTCAGCCGCAAGGAAATGACCGTGGCCTTCGAGGAACTGCTGCCGCGCATCAGCGCCATCACACTCACCGACGAGGCGGCAATCGCCTATCATCCCAACATGATGCTGCGCGGTCCCTCCTCGGTGCCGGTGCGCTTCGGGCTGGCCTCATGAATTTCGATTATGACGAAAGCCAGTTGCTGTTCCGCGCCTCTGTCGAGCGATTTCTGGACGGCAGCGACATTGCCACGCGCAAGGCGCAGCGGGCGAATCCCGGCGGCATCGATCGTGCACGCTGGCAGGCGATGGCAGCGCTGGGGCTGACTGCGATGGCGCTGGACGAAGACAGAGGCGGGCTTGGCAGCAGCCTGATCGACCTCGTCGCCGTCGGCGAGAGCTTCGGCCAGCGCATATCCTCTGACAACTGGCTGGAGAACGCGGTGCTGCCGCTGGCGCTGGCGGGCAAGGCGTTGCGCGAAGGCGATCCCGTGATCGAGGCGCTGGCATCCGGCGAAGCGGTCGCAGCGCTCGCGGTGTTCGAGCCCGAGGGACGCCATGTCACCACACCGCGCAGCACCACCGCAAGGCAAAATGCGTCGGGCTATACGCTCAGCGGCGACAAGACCTTTGTGCTGGGCGGCATGGCGGCGGACTGGCTGCTGGTCAGCGCAGTGCTCGATGGCGAGCCCGCTCTGTTCGCGATCGCAACCGATGCGCCCGGCGTGTTTCGCCGGGGCTATCAGGTCATCGACGGCAACATTGCCGCAGAAGTGCAGCTGCGCGGGTGCGAGGTGGTACGCGACGCCCGGCTCGATATCGCATGGGCTGCGGTCGAGCAGGTGCTGTCCACCGCGCGTCTGGTCGCCGCCGCCGAGATGACAGGCCTCGCCCAGCGGCTGTTCGACGACACGCTTGCCTATGTCCGCCAGCGCGAGCAGTTCGGCCAGCCGATCGGGCGCTTCCAGGCGATCCAGCACCGGATGGTCGATTGCTATGCGCTGGTCGACCAGGCGAAAAGCGCGCTGATCGCCGCGGTGACATCAGCCGACGCAGCGGCAATCGCGGGGATGAAGGCGATTGTTGCCGAGGCCGCGCTGCAGATCGGGCGCGAGGCGGTGCAGCTGCATGGCGGCATGGGCACCACCGACGAGCTCGAGATCGGCCATGCGCACAAGCGCGTTCTGCTGTTGTCGCAATGGCTGGGGGACCCGGCAAGCGGGCTCGACAGCTATGCGCCCAAGGCCTTGAGGGTGGCGGCATGAGCGCGCCCGCACCGGTGGCAGTGGGGCTGTGGACCGACGGAGCCGAACCGCAGCTGATCGGCGGGCGACACCGCGTCAGCGGCGAGATCGTCTTCCCGATGCCGCAGGGCGATGCCGCGCAGCATTTCGATGCGGTTGCGCTTTCGCGTACCGGTACCCTGTGGTCGTGGACCAGCCAGGATTTCCGCCCGAAATCACCGCCTTATGCCGGGCCCGAAGCGTTCAAGCCGTTCCTGATCGGCTATGTCGAGCTGCCGGGGCAGGTGATCGTCGAGACCCGGATAGAGGGAGCCGCACTCGCTGACTTGAAAATCGGGATGGCGATGGAAATGGTTCTGACCGAGTTCGCACCGGGACGGTCGACCTTTGCGTTCAAACCCGCAGGAGCAGGCGCATGACCAACGTCCAGATCATCGGCGCAGGGATCCACCCGTTCGGGCGTACCGACGGCAGGTCCGGGCGCGATCAGGGCGTGTTCGCGGTGCGCCAGGCGCTGGCGGACGCAGGGCTGGACTGGACCGATATCGAATGCGCCTATGGCGGCTCCGAAGGCGCGGGCAATGCCGACATCATGGTCAATGAGCTTGGCCTTACGGGACTTCCCTTCATCAACGTTTCCAACGGTTGCGCCACGGGCGGCAGCGCATTGTCGTCCGCGCGCAATGCGGTCGCTTCAGGCCAATGCGATGTCGCGCTGGCGGTGGGGTTCGACAAGCACCCGCGCGGCGCGTTCAACGCCAAGCCCGGCGACTGGGGCCTGCCCGAATGGTATGGCGAAACCGGCTTGATGCTGACCACGCAGTTCTTCGCGATGAAGATCCAGCGGTACATGCAGTTGCACGGCATCAGCCGCCGGACATTGGGCATGGTCGCGGAAAAGGCCTTCCGCAACGGTGCCTTGTGCGAGCACGCCTGGCGGCGCTCGCCGGTCGATCTCGACACGATCCTCAATGCGCCGATGGTCAACGATCCGCTGACCAAATACATGTTCTGCTCTCCGGCAGAGGGCGCGGTGGCGCTGATCATCGCGTCGGAGAAGAGGGCGCGCGAGCTTGGCGCGGACGGGGTGAAGATCGCCAGCATCGCGGTGCGCACCCGGCCGCCCGGATCGTTTGAGGTGTTTGCCCCCGCGATCAGCGTCGAGCGCGGCGGCAAACCCACCGAGCTTGCCAGCAAGGCCGCGTACGAGGCGGCAGGGATCGGCCCCGAGGATATCGATGTCGCACAGTTGCAGGACACCGAATCGGGCGCCGAGATCATGCACATGGCCGAGAACGGCTTCTGCAAGGATGGCGAGCAGGAGCAGTGGCTGGCGCAAGGGCGTACCGAACTGAATGGGCCGCTTCCGGTCAACACCGATGGCGGATGCCTGGCCTGCGGCGAGCCGATCGGCGCGTCGGGGCTGCGGCAGGTCTATGAAAACACCGTGCAACTGCGCGGACGCGGCGGCGCGCGGCAGGTTCCGGGCAGCCCCAAGACCGCCTACAGCCATGTCTATGGCGCGCCCGGCCTTTCCGCCGTCGCGATACTGGAGCGCTAGAATATGGGGATGATGCAGGGCAAGGTCGCATTGATCTCGGGCGGCGCGGAAGGCATTGGCGGGGCGACCGGGCGGCGGATCGTCGCCGAGGGCGGCAGCGTGGTGCTGGGCGATATCCAGTTCGACAAGGCCAAGGCGCTGGCATCCGAGCTCGGCGAGCGCGCGATGGCGGTGTCGCTCGACGTGCGCGATCTGGCGCAATGGGAGGCGGCGGTGCAGGCGGCGGTCGCCACCTTCGGCAAGCTGACCCATCTGGTCAATGTCGCTGGAATTTCGGAGCCCGGAGCCGTGACCGATGTCGATCTCGATAGCTGGGCGCGCACCATCGACATCAACCTCAATGGCACCTTCAACGGCTGCCGCGCGGCGATCCCCGCGATCGCGGACTCGGGCGAACCCGGCGCGATCGTCAACATCGGCTCGATGCTCGCGCTGCGGGTCGGTTCGGGCTTTGCCGCCTATTGCGCGTCCAAGGCGGCGGTCACTGCGCTCACCAAGACGATCGCTCTCGATTGCGCCGAAAAGGGGCTGCCGATCCGCGCCAATACCGTCCACCCCGGCGCAATCCGCACGCCGATGTTCGAACGCTATCTCGAAGCGCTCCCCGGCACCGTGGAAGAGGTCGAGGCGATGTTCGCCGCCAACCACCCGATGGGCCGCGTCGGTGAAGCGGCCGAGGTGGTTAACGCCATCGTCTTTTTGCTGTCCGATCAGGCCAGCTTCACCACCGGTGTCGATTTCACCGTCGATGGCGGTGGCAATTTCCGCAGCTAAGGGGCAGATTGAGGCATGGCTGAACGGATCGATGCGCATTTCGTCGCGGCGGGAAAATACCACGATATCGACTTTGCCCGGCTCGAGCTGCTCAAACTGCTCGCCGAGCACGACAACATCCGCACCACCGTTGCGCATGACTACAACGGCGTTGCCGATCGCCTGCCCGCGTGCCGGTTCCTGGTAACCTATACCTGCGACCTGATGCCGTCCGAGGGGGAGGCGCAGGCGATCGCCGCGTTCCTCGAAAAAGGTGGCCGCTGGCTGGCGCTGCACGGCACCAACTCGATCCTGCGCTTTACCGATGCCGGTGTCGACAGCCCCGAAGAACGCCCCGACGTGATGCAGATGCTGGGCACCCAGTTCAAGGCGCACCCGCCGATCGGCGCACCGTTCGCGGTTCAGATCGTCGACGGCGACCACGACGTGACGCGCGGGATCGCCGATTTCGATGTGGTCGACGAACTGTATCTGATGAAACAGGTCAGCGACATCCGCACGCTGGCGCAGACGCGCTTTGCGGGCGAGGCGACCGGCTTTGTCGATGCGAACTGGCCCGAAACGGTCGTCCCGGTGATCTACACCCGCGCGATCGGTGCGGGCGGCATCCTCTACAACACGCTTGGCCATTGCCGCGGGCATTACGACCTGCCGGGCATGCAGGATTTCTACCCGCATCCCGAGAAATGCGCGTGGAACTACCCCATCTATTACGAACTCTTGCGCCGCAGCATCCTCTGGGCGACCGGAACTGGCGGGATTTGACGCATGGACATGGATTTCACCCCCGATGAGCTCGCCTTCCAGACCGAGGTGCGCGCCTTCCTCAAGACGCATCTCACCGACCGGCTGATCGATGGCGCGCGGCGCACGCCGGGCGTGTTCGTCGAGCCCGACATCGGCCTCGAATGGCAGCGAATCCTGCATACGAAGGGCTGGTTGGCGACGCATTGGCCGGTCGAGGATGGCGGCACCGGCTGGACCCCGGTGCAGCGCTACATCTTCGAGAAGGAATGCGCTTATGCCGGCGCGCCCGCATTGCCGGTCCTCGGGCTCAAGCTGGTCGGCCCGGTGATCTGCCGCTTCGGCACGCCGGAACAGAAGGCGCGCTTCCTGCCGCGCATCCTTTCGGCCGAGGATTACTGGTGCCAGGGCTATTCCGAGCCGGGATCGGGATCGGACCTTGCCAGCCTCAAGACGCGCGCGGTGCGCGAGGGTGACCACTACCGCATCAACGGCTCCAAGATCTGGACCACGCACGCGCATTACGCCAACTGGATCTTCTGCCTGGTCCGCACCGATCCGGACGTGTCGGCGCAGCGCGGCATCACCTTTCTGCTCGTTCCGATGGACCAGCCCGGCATCACCGTCACCCCGATCATCACCATGGCGGGCGACCATGAGGTCAACCAGGTGTTTTTCGACGATGCCGCAAGCAGCATCGACAACCGCATCGGCGACGAAGGCCAGGGCTGGACCATCGCCAAGTTCCTGCTCGAAAACGAGCGCGGCGGATCGTGCTTCGCGCCCAAATTGCTGGTCGATATCGACCGGCTGATGGTGGCTGCGGGCGGCGTGCCCAGCGGCACCAACGGCGCGGTCGCGCACGATCCAGTGATCGCGCGCAAGCTTGCCTCGCTGCGGCTGCGCGCGCAGGCGTTCGAGATCAGCGAGCTGCGCATCCTCGCCGAGATCGCCAAGGGCCGCCCGCCCGGGCCGCAGACATCGCTGGTCAAATTGTTCTCAGCGAACCTCAGGCAGGAGCTCGACACGCTGGCGATGGAGATCCACGGCCTCAATGGCCTGCAGCTCCCCGCCGAACGCCCGCTCTACGGCAACGAGGCACCCGAGCCGGTGGCATCGGTCGATGCGCAGATGGCCGCGGGCCGCTACCTCAACTCGCGCGCGTGGACGATCTTCGGTGGATCGGACGAGGTGCAGAAGAACATCATCGCCAAGACCGTGCTGGGGTTGTGAGCGAAGGCGGCCAGTTGCAACCCTCTCCCCTCCCGCAGGCGGGAGGGGCAGGCCCGGCTTCCCGGGCCGGGGTGGGCCTGAAACGGCATTGGTACTAGGCCCACCCCGGCTTCGGCTGCGCCTCAGCCACCCCTCCCGCGAGCGGGAGTGGAAAAAGAAAACAACAATTAAGGAGAGACCCCCATGGACATCACCCAGATCATGTACCGCCGAGGCCTGATGGCAGGAGAGCGCATCCTGGTGACCGGCGGAGGCACCGGGCTTGGCAAGGTGATGGCCGAGGCGTTCGCATATCTCGGTGCCGAGGTGCACATCTGCGGGCGGCGCGGCGCGGTGCTCGAAGCCACCGCCGACGAACTGATGACCCGGCACGGCGGCACAATCGGAGCGCATGCCTGCGACATCCGCAAGCCCGATGCAATCGATGCGATGGTCGAACAGATCTGGACGCAGCACGGGCCGCTCACCGGTCTGGTCAACAACGCGGCGGGCAACTTCATCAGCCGCACCGAAGACCTCAGCGTCAACGGCTTCAATGCGATCTCGGACATCGTGTTTCGCGGCACTTTCTACATGACGCACAACATCGGCAAGCGGATGATCGCCGAGCAGATTCATGGCAATTTCCTCGCAATCCTCACCACCTGGGTATGGAACGGCGGGCCGTTCACCGTGCCCTCGGCGATGTCCAAGGCCGGGATCAACGTGATGACGCAAAGCCTGGCCACCGAATGGGGCCGCTATGGCCTCAGGTTCAATGCGATTGCGCCGGGCACCTTCCCCACCAAGGGCATGACCGAGCGGCTGTCGCCTGGCAATGCGCAAGGGATGCAGGGCCGCAACGCCGACCGGTCCAACCCGATGGGCCGGGTCGGCGCAATGCACGAACTGGCCAATCTGGCCGTGCTGCTGATGGCGCGCGGCGCGGACTATATCAACGGCCAGACCATCGCCATCGACGGCGCGGGCTATCAGGCCAATTCAGGCAATTTCTACCAGAGCCTGTCGCGGATGGACGATGCGCAATGGGCCGACATGGCGTCGCAGATTCGCGGCGCGAACGACAAGGACAAGGCCGCGCGGACCACCGATTGACCGCGTGGTGGCACAATATGTCACACTCCGCGCCAAAAGCCGCATGAATGCCAACATTCCGTAGCGTTGTACCCCGGTCTGACATACTCTTCGGGGCGGAGAGCAGGATCGAATCAGAGGGAAAACCATGATCGAGACACCACGTCATTTCACCGAGAAAGCAGAGGGCCGCAACAACCCGGTCAACACGCTGGCGCAGCGGGTGACCATCCGCCGGGTCGAAGATATTCACGATGCCGCGGTCGCGCTGCACGAGATGTCGCAGACGCGTGGGTTCAGGGTCGCCGCCTGCGACGACATCTCGTCCAAGGAACCGATGATCGATGCCGACGGCGCGATCATAAACGGCGAAATCTTCGGCTGGATGGCCGATGGCGAACGCTGGTGGGAGGATACAAGGCTGGCGCTCAACTCGCCGCTGCCGCGCGCCTGCCGCTACGAGAGCGAGCCGTTCTGGTGCAACGAGCACGGCATGTTCGGGCGCTGGCGCAACGAATATCTCGAAGAGATGGACCTTACTGATTTCCGCAAGCGATCGTTGTGCCATGCCGCGATCATGGTGCCGATCCACCTGCCCTTCGGCCAGATCGGATCGGTCAGCTTCACCCCGCTCGACAAGGACCTCACCGACCTTTCCGAGCCGTTCGAGAAGCACGCCGACCTGATGGCGGCAATGACGCGGCGGTTCATCGCGGGCTATGTCATGGTCATGCGCACCAAGCGGCGGATCCCTGCGGACTGCATGCTCTCCAAGCGCGAGGTCGAATGCCTGCGCTGGGCAGCGATCGGCAAGACCGACAAGGAGATCAGCATGATCCTCGACCGCAGCCACGCCACCATCCGCTACCACATCCACCGCGCGGGCGAAAAACTCGACGCGGTCAACCGCAGCCAGACGATCTTCAAGGCCGGGCAACTGGGGTATCTGGGCGCGAGCGATTGAGAAACGCAGCTCTCTCCCCTGAAGGGGAGAGAGCTAGGGATCACCCCACCACCCTGACCGCATCGCGGCCGTCCCAGCCCTTCGCCGCCTCTGCGATCATCGCAAAGAACCCCTCGCTTCCGCTCGCCGGCTGCAATATCTCGACAATAGCCCCCGCATTGGGCCGGGTCGATGCCGGGCCGCAATCGGCATAGACCACCGCGCCGTCCGCCCCCACCTTGCCCTCGACCACCACCAGCCCACCGCCCGCCTCGACTGCCGCGCGGGCGCCTGCGATGTCGTCGGTCAGCAGGCAGACATGATGCATCGCCCCGCCTGTTGGCAGATAGTCGCCGCGGTAGATCGAGGGCGCATCATTGTCCTGCCGGATCAGCTCGATCTGGACATCGCCCCATTGCGCCAGCGCGATGGTGAAGCGGCAGTCCGACGGCGCACCCATGAACCGCCCATCCTCGAGCACGATGTTCTCCATCACGAAGAACGGGCCGACCCCCATCGTTTGAGTCCAGTGCTTGAGCGCGGCGTCGAAATCAGGCGGCACGAACGCGATCTGCATCGGCTTGCCGATGGCGGAGATGGATGGATGGCTCATGGCGGCGCTGTCTCCACTGACTAAACCAATAGTGTCTTTGCCCTGCCCCTTTCTGGCATGGTGCCCGCAATTGCCATTGTCCAATTTGGGAGGGCCTTGCATGGCCGAGCGCGATCCGTCCGACAGCCTGACGCCCGACTGGGCGGCGTCGCGCAAGCTGCGTGCGCGCGAAATCCGCCGCAGGATCGTCGCCAATGTAGCGAACAAGACCACCGACATGGCCGATGGCCCGCTGCCGCTGCACAAGTCGGTCTATATCGATGAAGCCCGCTTCCAGGCCGAGCGCGAGCACCTGTTCCTGGGGCAGCCCTTGGTCGCGGGGCTGACCGGCGACATCCCCGAGCCCGGCGATTATCTGGTGTTCGACGCTGCAGGCCCTTCGATCCTGGTGATTCGCGGCAAGGACGGGGTGGTCCGCGCTTTCCGCAACCTGTGCACCCACCGGGGCGCCAAGCTGGTCGAACAGGCCGAGCCGTTCACCGGCAAGGCGAGCCGCATCTCCTGCCCGTTCCACGCCTGGACCTTCGACAACCTGGGCAAGCTCGTCGGCCAGCCGGGCAAGGCGGGTTTTGCCGATTGCGAGATCGGCGCGCGCGACCTGCTCGAACTGCCCTGCACCGAGCATCTGGGGCTGATCTTTGTGCGCGCATCCGAGGGCGAACCGATCGATGCCGCGGCGCATCTGGGCGATTTCGCTGACCAGCTCGCGCTGATCGAATTGCACCGCGCGGTGCCGGTGAAGAAGGGCATCTTGCACGCTGAGTCCAACTGGAAGTTCGCGCTCGACACTTATGGCGAGGGCTATCACTTCGCCGCCTTGCACGCCTCGACCATCGGCCAGACGCACTACAACGACATATCGGTGCTCGAACGCTTTGGCTGCCACCACCGCATCAGCTTCCCCGACAAGACGGTGGGCGATCTGGTCGGAAGAGACGAGGCCGAATGGCCCGACACCGAATATGGCGGGGTGCATTACCTGTTCCCCAACACCGTGATCTTCTTCGGCGCGGTGACCCCCGGGGTGTATTTCACCCAGGTGTTCCGGCTGTTCCCCGATGGCGTCGGCAAGACCCGCTGCCAGTTCGGCGTCTATGCGCCGTTCGGGATCATCGACGAGGCATATCGCGGCGTCTGCGAGATGGCATACGATGCCACTGCCGAGGTGGTGCAGACCGAGGACTATCGCGTCGCAAGCCACGGCTATGCGAACCTGAAGACCGCGCCTGAAGATTTCCACGTCGTGCTGGGCGCCAACGAAAGCGCACCGCAGGCGGTCCACCAGCATATCGCCGAGGCTATCGGGATGCCGATTTAGGCTTCCCTGACGCGCGAAAAGAACAGAACGAACGAGGAGAGTACCCCATGGAAGATGCGAGCCGGACCTATCCTGCCGACCGCTGCCCGGCGATCACCGTCGACGAGATCCTCGACCTCGACAGCCGCACGGTTCCGCAAGAGGTCCGCGGCGACAGCTGGCGGGATCTCGGCACCGAGCCGGTCACCGCCGAGCGCTATACCAGCGCCGCGTTCTTCGAGGCCGAAAAGAAGCACATGTGGCCCAATGTCTGGCAGATGGCGGCGCGCGAAGACGAGCTGCTGCAGCCGGGCGACTATGTCGTCTACAACAATGTCGGCCGGTCCTATCTGATCATGCGGCAGGACGACGGGTCGGTGAAGGCCTTCCACAATGTCTGCCTGCACCGGGGCCGCAAATTGCGCACCGAGAGCGGCTCGGCCGACGACCTCACCTGCCCGTTCCACGGTTTTGCCTGGAAGACCGACGGCGCGATCAAGCACATCCCGTGCGAATGGGATTTCCAGCACCTGAAAGAACGCGACATGAGCCTGCCCGAGCTGCGGGTCGAGCGCTGGCAGGGCTTTATCTACGTCACCGAAAGCACCACGCAGGTGAGCCTTCGCGACTATATGGGCGCAGAAGTCTACGACCGGTTCGGCCGCTGGCGGCTCGATGAATGCTATACCGCTTTGTGGATCGGCAAGGTGATCAACGCCAACTGGAAGGCGGTGTCCGAGGCGTTCATGGAGGCCTGGCACTCGATCGTCACCCACCCGCAGATCCTGCCCTATACCGGCGATGCCAACACCCGCTATTCGATGTGGGGCGATCATGCGAACCTTGCGCTGACCCCGTTCGGCCTGCCCAGCCCGCATCTGGCAGCCGACAATCTCAGCGAAGACGACATCATCGCCGCGTTCAGCCGCACATCGGGCCGATCGGCCTCGCTCGAAGGCCGCAAGCTCGCCGAGGGCGAGACCGCGCGCACCGCAATGGCCGAGACCAACCGCGCCAACTATCTCGACGCCCTGGGCTATGACAGCTCGGACATTTCGGACAGCGAGATGCTCGATGCGTTCACCTACAACATCTTCCCCAACCTCTCGCCCTGGGGCGGGTTCGTGCCCAATATCGTCTATCGCTGGCGCCCCTGGCCCGACCAGAACGCAACGCTGATGGAGGTGCGTCTGCTCGCGCGCAAACCCAAGGACGGGGACATGCCCGAAGCCGCCGAGATGCGCTTTCTTGGACCGGATCAGCCCTGGGCGACGGTCACCGAATGGGGCGCATTGGGCGAGGTGTTCGATCAGGACATGGAGAACCTGCCTTATGTGCAGGAGGGCCTGATCGCCTCGGCGAACAACCGCGTCGAACTCGGCCGCTACCAGGAAGGCCGCATCCGCCAGTTCCACCAGACGATGGACAAGTATCTGGCGGGGCAGCTGCCGTGAGCGGCTTTCGGGGGGCAAGCGAAGATCAGCTCGCGATCCGCGCGCTGATCGACAGCTACACCGACGCGGTGTTCCGCCGTGACCCGCAGGACTGGGGCGCGACCTGGACCGAAGATGCACTGTGGGACCTGATGGGCACCGAGGTCCGCGGGCGCGAGGCGATCGTCGGTCTGTGGACGCAGGCTATGGCGGGCTTCCCGTTCGTGGCGTTTTTCGCGCAGGTCGGCAGCATCCTGATCGATGGCGACCGCGCGACGGGCCGGGTCTACACCCATGAATATCTCGAACTCGCCGATGGATCGGTCAGCCGCCCGATCGGCCAGTACCTCGATGTCTATACCCGCACCGCCGATGGCTGGCGCTTTGCCGAGCGGCATTTCAGCATCCTCAAGGAGACACAGGCCAAATGAGTATTGTAATTGCTGGCGAGGTCGATTTTCCGATCGGGAACCGCGACACCGCGCTCGCTGGCGCGCGCGACCTGATCGCGATGGCGCTCGCCGAGCCCGGCTGCCGTCATTACGCCTGGACCGCCGATCCGCACGATCCGGGCCGGGTGCATGTGTTCGAGGAGTGGGACAGCGCCGACGAGTTGCAGTTCCATCTCGAAGGCCCCGCCTATCAGGGGATGCTGCTGCACCTTTCGCAGTTCACGATCCTGAACGCCGATACCCGCAAGTACCGCTTCGATCTGAAAGAGCCGGTATACGGACCCGATGGCGTCGCCACCGCGCGCTTTGTGAGCGAGGCCGCAGCATGACCGACCTGACCGGCAAGACCGCGATCGTCATCGGTGCGGCGGGCGACCACAACATGGGCCAGGTGATCGCAAGGCTGCTCGCCGGCGCGGGGGCGAAGGTTATCGTGTCGGGGCGCAAGCGCGAACCGCTGGACGCGCTGGCAGCCGAGATCGGCGGCGAGGCGGTGACCTGCGACCTCACCAGCCGCGCAGACGTCGACGCGCTGTTCGATGGCGCCGCCGCGCGGCACGGCACCGTCGATATCGCGATCAACGCCACCGGCTGGGGGCTGATGAAGTCCTGGGCCGATGTGACCGATGACGACCTCGCCCAGATGGTCGCGCTGCAGTTCACCGGCGTCCACCACATGCTGAACGCGTGCCTGCGCACGATGACGAACGGCGGATCGGTCATCCAGATCTCGTCTGCCACCACGCAATGCCTGATCTACGATCACGCCGCCTATATCGGCACCAAGGCAGGGTCGGAGGCGCTGATCCGCTGCTTTGCCAACCAGTATGGTCCAAACGGCATCCGCGCCAATGTCGTCTCGCCGGGGCTGACCGCCACGCCGATGGCGGCAAGCGCGGTAGCGACCCCGGGGCTGGAGGCAGCGTTCGCGAAGGAATATCCGCTGGGCCGGATCGGCACCGCGGACGATATCGCGCACACCGTGCTGTGGCTGTGCGACGATCGCACCTTCGTGACCGGGCAGAATATCCACGCCAATGGCGGGCTGACGCTGCGGCGCAACCCGCGCCCCGAAGAGATCGGTGCCTCGGTGGGGGCCGCGATGGCCGCGCTGAACCCGCAATGACCGCATGAGCGGCCATCTGCTCTCGCTGGCATCGGGCGTTCTGCCTGAATTCTCGCCCGAGCAGACTGCGGCTGCAGCCATTGCCGCGGGATGGCCCGCTGTCGGCATCTGGGTCGAGCCATCGACCTGGACGGCGGCGACCGCCGCAGAGGTTCGCGCCCGCACCCGGGACGCGGGGACCGTGGTGCTCGATGTCGAGGTCGTCTGGCTGAAGCCCGGCGCGGACGATCCCGATCATCTGCGAATCATCGATGCCGGTGCCACGATCGACGCGCGCAACGTGCTGGTGGTCAGCTCCGACCCCGACCCGCAGTCCAGCGCCGACAAGCTGCGGCGGCTGTGCGAACACGCCGCCGATCGGGCGATGCGGGTATGCCTGGAGTTTGCCGCCTTTACCGAGATCGCCTCGCTCGCCGCCGCGCTCGATGTCATCAGCCGCACCAACCATCCCGCCGCCGGGTTGTTGATCGATCCGCTGCATTTCGCGCGCACCGGGGCCACTCCGGCCATGTTGCAGGGCGTCGATCCGCGCCTGCTGCCCTATGCGCAGTTCTGCGATGCCGCAGCTTTGGGGCCATTGCCGCAGGATGTGCCCGCCATCATCGAGGAAGCGCTCGACCTGCGGCTCGACATTGCCACCGGAGGCCTGCCGCTGCGCGCATTGATCGATGCACTGCCATCGGCAATTCCGCTCAGCATCGAGCTGCGGTCCAGGGCGCTCAGGGACGGTTTTGCCGATCCGGCAGAGCGCGCAGCCGCGCTGCTGGCCGCAACCCGTAGCGGCATGGCGGTGCTGCAACGCTGACCCGGGCGCAGCGGTCGCAACTTTTGGCCTAAAATCTGCGCATCTGCTGGATCATCGGCCACGTAACGTTATAGTGCTGCACAATCTGCCCGCGCATTCGGGTCGCAACCAGGGGCCAATTATCACGTGAAGAAAGCTGCTGTCATCGGGTCGGGATTCGGCGGGCTGGCGCTCGCCATCCGCCTGCAATCTGCCGGAATTGCCACCACCGTTATCGAAGGCCGCGACAAGCCGGGCGGCCGCGCCTATTTCTGGGAAAAGGACGGCTTCACCTTCGATGCCGGTCCCACCGTGATCACCGATCCGCCGTGCCTCGAGGAGCTGTGGGCGCTTTCGGGCCACCACATCAGCGAGGATGTCGAGCTGATGCCGGTGATGCCGTTCTATCGGCTCAACTGGCCCGACGGCACCAATTTCGATTATTCGAACGACGAGGCGAGCCTGCGCGCCGAGATCGAGAAGCTCAACCCCGCCGATGTCGCGGGTTACGAGAAGTTCCTGACCTACAGTGCCGGCGTGCACGACGAGGGCTATCTCAAGCTCGGCCACAAGGCGTTTCTCGACTTTGCCAGCATGATCAAGGCGGCGCCCGCGCTGATGAAGTATCAGGCCTGGCGCTCGGTCTATTCGATCGTGTCATCGTTCGTGAAGAACGAGAAATTGCGCGAGGCCTTGAGCTTCCACACGCTGTTGGTCGGCGGCAACCCGATGAAGACCAGCTCGATCTACGCCCTCATCCACAAGCTGGAAAAGGACGGCGGCGTCTGGTTCGCGCGAGGAGGTACCAACAAGCTGATCGCAGGCATGGTCACGCATTTCGAGCGGATCGGCGGCACCATCCGCCTCAACGATCCGGTCACCGAGATCGAGACGATGGGCGACAAGGTCACCGGCGTGGTGACCAAGAGCGGCTGGCGTGACAGCTTCGATGCGGTCGCCAGCAACGCAGACATCGTGCACAGCTATCGCGACCTGCTGGGCAAATCGGGCCGCGGCAAGCGCGCGGCGGCGAGCCTCAAGAAGAAGAAGTTCTCGCCCTCCTTGTTCGTCGCGCATTTCGGCATCAAGGGTGACTGGCCCGGAATTCCGCACCACATGATCCTGTTCGGTCCGCGCTACAAGGGCCTACTCGACGATATCTATGACCATGGCGTGCTGTCCAAGGACTTCTCCTTGTACCTGCACCACCCGACCGTCACCGATCCCAGCATGGCGCCTCCGGGGCACAGCACCTTCTATGTGCTCTCCCCCGTGCCGCATCAGGGCAAATTGCCGATCGACTGGAAGGAAATGGGTCCGATCTACGAAAAGCGGATCCTCGACGAGATCGGCCACCGGCTGATCCCGGATATCCACGAGCGGATCGTCACCAGCTTCCATTACACGCCGCAGGATTTCAGTAACGATCTCAACGCGCATCTGGGAAGCGCGTTCAGCCTCGAGCCGCTGCTGACGCAAAGCGCGTATTTCCGCACGCACAACCGCGACGATGCCATTCCGAACATGTATTTCGTGGGCGCAGGCACGCATCCGGGCGCGGGCATCCCCGGCGTGGTCGGCAGCGCCAAGGCGACGGCTGCATTGATGCTGGAAGATATGCTCTGACACTCAAATCCTCCTCGAGCTTGTCTCGGGGAGGGGGACCGCCGACCAGAGGTCGGTGGTGGAGGGGAGGCGGTGTTGCGCTTCGCCTCCAATGATGCACTATCCCGCTTCCCCTCCACCACCCGCTGCGCGGGCGGTCCCCCTCCCCCAGCAAGCTGTGGGAGGATTTGAGAACGGAGCAAATATCATGCACACCGGATCATGCCTCTGTGGTGCGATCACCTTCACCGTCTCGGCCCCGCTCAAGCGTCCGGATGCCTGCCATTGCGGACAGTGCCGCAAGCAATCGGGGCATTACTGGGCCTCGACCGACGTCAAGCGCAGCGCCCTTGCGATCACCGGCGCGGGCCATATCCGCTGGTACCAGTCGAGCCCCAAGGTGCGGCGCGGGTTCTGCGATACCTGCGGCAGCTTCCTGTTCTGGGACCCGCCGCAGCGCGATTCGCTGGCCGTGGCGATGGGCGCGTTCGATGCGCCGACCGACACGCACCTGCACGTCCACATCTTCACTGCGGACAAGGGCGATTATTACGCCATCGCCGACGGCCTGCCCCAGGAGTGACATCCTTATAAATCCTCCCCCAGCTTGCTTGGGGAGGGGGACCGCCAGCGTAGCTGGTGGTGGAGGGGCGGCGGGGTGGCACACAATTCCAGCAAGGCACTATCTCGCTTCCCCTCCACCATTCGCTTCGCGAACGGTCCCCCTCCCCAAGACAAGCTCGGGGAGGATTGAACAGCCTTGCCCCTTGCGACATTTCAGGCGATGGACCGGACACCCCACACAGCAGGAATCACCATGACCGCCCCCTTCAAGCGCCTGGCCATCTATTGCGGCTCCGCCACGCCCTCCGACCCCGTCTATATCGAGAACGCCCGCATGGTCGGCGCGACGCTCGCCGGGCGCGGGATCGGCGTGGTTTATGGCGGCGGGCGGCTGGGGCTGATGGGCGCAGTGGCCGATGCCGCGCTCGATCTGGGCGGCGAAGTGATCGGCATCATCCCCGAAGCTCTGGTCCAGGCCGAGGTCGCGCACCAGGGCTGCACCGAGCTGCACGTCGTCCCCGGCATGCACGCACGCAAGCAGAAGTTCACCGATCTGGCTGACGGCTTTGTCGTGCTGCCCGGCGGGGTGGGCACGATGGACGAACTGTGGGAGGCAATCAGCTGGTCGCAGCTGGGCTATCACACCGACCCTGTGGGCCTGCTCAACATCAACGGCTTCTACGACGAGCTGATCGCGTTCAACCGCCACATGATCGAGGTCGGCTTCATCCGCCCGCAGCATGCTGACATCCTGATCGTCGACGAGACGCTCGACGGGCTGCTCGCCAAGATGGAAGCCTATCAGCCGCACCGTACGATCTTCGCGATGACGGCGGATGATCTTTGAAGGATCGGGCGGGGCTGTGACTCCTTCCCCCACCCCAACCCCTCCCCTCAGCGGGAGGGGCTTTGATCGCGCCGCCCTCGTCGCCTACGCCCGCGATTCGATCGCGCGCGGCTCCAAATCCTTCGCGCTCGCCTCGAAGCTGTTCGATGCCCCCACCCGCGAGCGCGCCTGGCTGCTCTATGCCTGGTGCCGCAAGTGCGACGACCTCGCCGACGGGCAGGACATGGGCCATGGCATGAGCGCGGTCACCGATGCGCACGCCCGCGTCGCCTATATCCGCGAACAGACCCAGGCTGCGCTCGCAGGCGCGCCGACCGACGACCCGGCCTTCGCCGCGCTGGCGGTGGTCGCTGCCGAGTGCCGCCTGCCGCACCGCTATATCTTCGATGTCATCGACGGGTTCGATCTCGACGCGCAGGAATGGCGCCCGCGCAGCGCAAACGACCTTTACCAGTATTGCTATCATGTCGCAGGCGCGGTCGGGCTGCTGATGGCGATCGTAATGGGGGTCGATCCCGATGACGACGCCACGTTAGACCGCGCCTGCGATCTGGGGCTGGCGTTCCAGCTCGCCAATATCGCGCGCGACCTGTCCGAGGACGATTCGGTGGGCCGCTGCTATCTGCCGATGGAGTGGCTGGCAGAGATGGACATTCCGCCGGGCCAGCACATGAAACCCTGGCTTCGCTCGCAGCTGGTGCCGCTGGCGGCGCGGCTGGCGGATCGGTCGGAGGCGCACGAGGCATCGGCGCGGGTGGGGGCGGAAAAGCTGCCGTTCCGCGCGCGCTGGGCGGTGCTGGCTGCAGCGGGAATCTATGGCGACATCGCCCGCGAGGTGCGCCGCCGCGGCGCGCAGGCCTGGGATCACCGGGTGATCACCACGGGCGGGCAGAAGATCGGCTGGCTGGCGCGCAGCGGCTGGCAGGCGGCATCGCGTCCCGATCCGGTCGGCCGCGAGGGGCTGTGGACCCGGCCGCGCTGATCAGGCCGCGCGCGTCGCGGCAATCTGCTCGGCGAGCGGGTATATCTCGCGGTGCTCCATGTCGATCCGCTGCGCCAGCGCCGTAAACACCTCGGCCGATTCGCTGCGGAACCGGGCCTGCTGCGCGAGCAGCACATCAGCGCGCTTCCAGCGATCGACAAAGTCCAGGAACACATCGGCCAGCCCGCCCATCTCGCGCCATGCGCGTTCGCCGATCTCCGCCGTGCGCGGGTGGCTCGACTTGCGCAGCGCCGGATAGAGAATCTCGTCCTCCAGCGCGAGGTGGATGCGCAGGATGCCGGTCAGCCGCGCCAGCATCAGCGTGATCTCGACCGCGCCGGGGCGGTCTGCAATGTGGGTGGACCGGGACTGGATGTCCTGAACGATGGCCAGGCAGGCTTCGTGCTGGGATTTCAGTTGAGCGATGCGCCACATGGTGCGGTTGGTCCCAAAGGCAACTCCGGCAGGAGTGCGTTCACCACAGCTAGCCAGACGTGCTTAACAATCTGCTAACCCCTGCCGGAAACTGCAGTTTCTCGCGGATCATCCCAAGGATGACGCTTGCCAGCCAAACTGGTTGCATATAGAAACCCAATATGCGCTTTTCTTCCCCTATCGCCGCCAGAATGACGCTGGGCCTGTTGCTGTCCTGGGCCGCGCTGTCGCTGGCCTCCTGCTCGGAAGAGAAATCCGCCTCGGCCGCTTCGGGCAGCGAGAAGGTCTATCCGGTGACGCTCGCGATCGTGCAACCGGCGGCGACATCCAAGACCATCACCGCCGCCGGAACGGTGCGCTATCGCTACGAGACACCTTTGGGCTTCACCAGCGCGGGCAAGATCGCCAGCATCCGGTTTGAGGAGGGCGACCGGGTGGTGCCGGGCGCGCTGATCGCGGCGCTCGATGCGACCCAGGTCAATTCCGGCCTCGAAAGTGCACGCGCCGAGCAGCAGCGCGCGCAGGCAGAGCTTGGCCGCTTCCAGCAGCTGTTCGACAAGGGCTGGGTCACCCGCGCCCAGCTCGAGCGCAGCGAGGCAGCGGCGCGCGCGGCAACCGCGCAGGTGAGCAACGCAGGGTTCGCCAGCGGCACATCGCGGATCATCGCCCCATCGGGCGGGATCATCCTGGCGCGCACCGCAGAACCAGGACAGGTGGTCGCAGCAGGCACGCAGATCGTGGTGCTGGGCGAAACCAGCGGCGGCATGGTGCTGCGCGCGCCGATGATCGACAGCGACATCGGCCGCCTCACCCCCGGAATGCCCGCGCAGGTGACGCTGTCTGGCCTCGCCGAAGGGGTGATCGAAGGCACGATCAGCGAGATCGACGCCCGCGCCAACCCGACCTCCGGCGCGTTCGAGGTGACCGTGGCGCTGCCCGCCAATCCCGGTCTGCGCTCGGGCCAGATCGGCACCGCGCAGTTCCGCGTTGCGGCCCAGCCGCAGGACACCGGCCTCGCCATCCCCGCGAGCGCAGTGTTCAACGTCCGCGCAGGCGAAGGCTTTGTCTATCTGCTCGACGCCAAGGCCAGCCGGGTGCGCGCGCGCGCGGTGCAGATCGGCAGGATCGATGACCGCCAGCTGGTCATCACCGGCGGGCTGAAGCCCGGCGACCGGATCGTGGCGAGCGGGCTTGGCCTGCTGGTCGATGGCGCACGGGTCAAGCCGCTGGCGACCCGCCAGCCCAGCCGGACGCGCCAGCCCGCGCCCGCCTCCATGACGGCCCGGTGACGCCTCCGGTGCAGACAGACCGACGCGCGCCATGAACCTTGCCGCCTTCACGATCAGCCGGTGGCAGCTCAGCCTGGTGGCGTTCATGCTGCTCGCCGCGCTGGGGCTCACCTCGCTGTTCACCATCCCGCGCTCGGTCGATCCGCACTTTCCGATCCCCGTGGTTACCGTGATCATCGCGCTGCCCGGCGCCGATGCCGCCGATATCGAGCAGACCATCGCCAAGCCGGTCGAAGAGGTGCTGCGCGGGATCGACGACATCGACGAGATCCGCACCGGAATCACCGACGGCTTCGTGACCATCACCACCGAATTCGACTGGAACGGCGATCCGGACCAGTATTTCAACGATGTCGTGCGCGAAGTCAGCGCGATCCGCAGCCAGCTGCCCGAGGGCATCACCGAGCTGCGCTACCGCAAGGCGCGCACCACCGAGGCAGCGGTTCTGCAGCTCGCCATGGTCAGCGAAACCGCCAGCTGGCGGCGGATGCAGAAATATGCCGAGGATATCCGCGATACCTTCGTGCGCTATCCGGGTGTGCGCAACACGGTGATCGACGGCCTGCCCCAGCCCGAGGTGCAGGTCTCGATCGACAGCCGCCGCCTCGCCGAATTGGGGCTTGCACCCTCGGTGATCGCCGATGCGCTGCGCCGAGGCGGCGCGGAGCTTCCGCCGGGCGCGGTGGAGAGCGCCGGGCGACGCTTCAACGTCGAGGCAGGCGGCGCCTATCGCGATCTCGAAACCATCCGTAACCTGCCGATCCGCGCGGGCAACGGCACGCTGCTGCGGATTGCCGATGTCGCCACGGTGGACTGGGGCAATGCCGAGCAATTGTACATCACCCGCTTCAATGGCAAGCGCGCGATCTTCCTCTCGATCCAGCAGAAGGATGGCTACGACGTCATTCGGCTGCGCGATTCGCTCGATGCCGAGCTCAGGCGGCAGCAGGCGGGCTTCCCGCCCGATATCCGGCTGGAGCAGATCTTCGACCAGAGCCGCGACATCGAATATCGCCTGCGCGAGCTGACCCGCGATTTCTCGATCGCCTTGTTCCTGGTCATCTTCACTTTGCTGCCCTTGGGCTGGCGCGCCTCGGTGATCGTGATGATCTCGATCCCGCTGTCGCTGGCATCGGGACTGCTGGCGATCAGCGTGATGGGGTTCAACTTGAGCCAGCTCGCGGTCGCAGGCTTCATCGTCGCGCTGGGTCTGCTGGTCGACGATTCGATCGTGGTGACCGAGAACATCTCGCGGCACCTGCGCATGGGCAAGCGCCGGTCGATCGCAGCGATCGATGCGACGCGCGAGATCACGCCTGCGGTGCTCGGCTCGACCGGCGTCTTGATCTTCGCCTTCACCCCTCTGCTGTTCCTGCCCGAAGGCGCGGGCAAGTTCACCCAGTCGTTCATCTACACCATCATCTTCACGGTGTTCGCCTCTCTGGTGATCTCGCTGACGATCATCCCGTTCCTCGCCAGCCGCATTCTCTCGCGTGACGAGGACCCTGAGGGCAACGCGATCCTGCGCTGGCTGACCCACCAGATCGAACGATTGTACCGCCCGATCCTGCACCGCGCGCTGGACAAGCCGCGGCAGACTTTATGGGCATCGATGGCACTGACGCTGTCGGCGTTCGCGCTGATCCCGGTGCTGGGCTTCAGCCTGTTCCCTTATGCCGACACCGCCTATTTCCGGGTTACCGTCGATGCCGAGCAGGGCAGCGGGGTCGCCACCACTGATGCGCTGGTGAAGAAGGCCGAGGCGGTGCTGGCGCGCGAGGATGCCATCAAAGTGCGCGCCACCAATGTCGGCAGTTCCAACCCGCAGGTGTTCTACAACGTCTTCGCGCTCGATCAGCGGCCCAATTTCGGCGAGGTCTTCGCGGTGATGGATCGCTGGGATCCGAAGCAAAGCCCGCAAATGGTGCAGCGCATCCGCGAGCGGCTCGAGGCGATTCCCGGCGCGCGGTTCAATGTCGAGCTGTTCCAGAACGGCGCCCCGATCGCATCGCCCGTGGCGCTGCGGCTGACCGGCGAGAATCTGGAGACGCTGCGCAGCCTGGCCGCGAAGATCGAGACGATCCTGCGCGCGACCCCGGGGGCGCGCGACGTGATCAACCCCGTTGCCACCAACGGCATCGATCTCGACGTCGGACTGGACGAGGCCAAGGCGGCGATGCTCAACATCGCGCCGGGCGAAGCGCGCCGCGCGGTCCGGCTGGCTTTGTCGGGCGAGAACGCCGCAGCCTTCCGCGACGAGGAGGGCGACAGCTACCGCGTCGTCGTGCGCCTGCCGCTCAGCGGTTCTCAGCCGATTTCCGCGCTCGACCAGATTTATGTCGCCAGCCGCACCGGCGAGGCGATCGCGCTGTCGCAGATCAGCACCCCGCGGCTGGAAAGCGTGCCCCCGCAGATCCAGCGCTATCAGCTCGAACGCTCGGTCACGATCACCGCCAATGCCCAGCCAGGCGCGCTGCCTTCGCGAATCAGCCAGCAGGCGATGGACAAGGTGGCCGAGCTCAAGCTGCCGCCGGGCTATCGCGTATCGGCAGGCGGCGAGGCAGAGGCGATCGCCACCGTGTTCGGCGGGCTGGGACCGATCATCCTGATCGCCCTGTTCGGCATCTTTGCGGTACTGGTTGCCGAATTCGGCCGTTTTCGCGAGACGATCGTGGTGGCAGGCGTCATCCCGCTGGGCACCTTTGGCGGTTTCGTCGCGCTGTTCGTCACGGGTGCGTCGCTGAGCTACATGGCGATCATCGGCTTTGTCGCCTTGGTCGGGATCGAGATCAAGAATTCGATCCTGCTGGTCGATTTCACCACCCAGCTGCGCCGCGAGGGCATGGGGTTGCGTGCAGCGATTGAGCGCGCGGGCGAGGTGCGCTTCCTGCCCGTGCTGCTGACCTCGGTCACAGCCATCGGCGGGCTGCTGCCGCTCGCGATCTTCGGCGGATCGCTCTATGCGCCGCTCGCCAGCGTGATCATCGGCGGGCTGATCTCGTCGACCCTGCTGTCGCGCATCGTCACCCCGGTGATGTACCTGCTGATCGCACGCGGCGGCGAGCAGGATGATGATCCGAAATCGGCGGCGATAGCGCCTGTTGCCGGTTGAGGAACTTGTGCAGCGAGCATCGCGCGCTATCTAAAGCTCACACTCTCTCCCCTCCCGCATGCGGGAGGGGCAGGCCCGGCTTCCCGGGCCGGGGTGGGCCTGTAAGCACGAACCTCTGCTCAGGCCCAGCCCGGCCTTCGGCCACCCCTCCCGCAAGCGGGAGGGGAGAATTGAAAAGGAACGATTTCACATGACGCAACAAACCGCCATCATCGCCGGAGGCTGTTTCTGGTGCACCGAGGCCGTTTTCAACGACGTCATCGGAGTGAGCAAGGTGGAAAGCGGCTATATCGGCGGCACGGTCGCAAACCCGACCTACAAGGCGGTGTGTGCGGGCACGACCGGCCATGCCGAGGCGATCCGCGTCACCTTCGATACCGAGCAGCTGAGCTATGCCGACCTGCTCGACATCTTCTTTGCGACGCACGATCCCACGCAGCTCAACCGCCAGGGCAACGACGTCGGCACGCAGTACCGCTCGGCGATTTTCCCGCTCGATGCCGCGCAGCAGGTCGAGGCGGAAGCCGCGATGAGCCGCAACCAGCCCAACTGGCCCGCGCCGATCGTCACCACCATCGAGGAGGCAACCACCTGGTATCCGGCCGAGGACTATCACCAGGAATACTGGAATGGCGAAGGCCAGCGCAATCCCTATTGCCTCGCCGTCATCCCGCCCAAGTTGCAGAAGCTGCGCAAGAGCTTCGCCGCACGGGTCAAGGGCTGACCCTGTCCGGCCTGCACTCTCCCGCCGACGCGGCACTGTCGCCTTGACAGTGCCGCACCGCGCTGCAAGGCAGGGCGTCGTCGGGATGTAGACAAAAGGATACGACGTGAAGCCCATCCGCAAGGCTGTGTTCCCGGTGGCCGGTCTCGGCACCCGCTTTCTGCCCGCCACCAAGGCCATCCCCAAGGAGATGCTGCCGGTCGTGGACATCCCGCTGATCCAGTATGCAGTGGACGAGGCCCGCGAGGCGGGGATCGAGCAGATGATCTTCGTCACCGGTCGCGGCAAGAGCGCGATCGAGGACCATTTCGACATCGCGTACGAGCTCGAGCACACCATGCGCGAACGTGGCAAGTCGCTCGATGTGCTCGAACCCACCCGGCTTGGCCCCGGCAATTGCGCCTATGTGCGCCAGCAGGAGCCGCTCGGGCTGGGCCATGCGATCTGGTGCGCGCGCGACATCGTCGGCGACGAACCATTCGCGATATTCCTGCCCGACGAGTTCATGGTCGGATCACCCGGCTGCATGAAGCAGATGGTCGATGCCTATGCGAGCCTCGGCGGCAATCTGATCAGCGTGCTCGAGGTGCCGCGCGAGGCGGTTTCGAGCTATGGCGTGATCGCTCCGGGCAAACAGGACGGCGCGATCACCGAAGTGACCGGGCTGGTCGAAAAGCCCAGGGTCGAAGACGCTCCGTCCAACCTCATCATTTCAGGCCGCTACATTCTGCAGCCAGAGGTCATGCAGACGCTGAAGACGCAGGAAAAGGGAGCAGGCGGCGAAATCCAGCTGACCGACGCGATGGCGCGGATGATCGGCACCCAGCCGTTCCACGCGGTGACCTTTGCCGGCAAGCGCTATGACTGCGGATCCAAGGCGGGCTATGTCCAGGCGAACATCGCCATCGCGCTGGAGCGTGAGGACATCGGCGCGGAGATTCGCGCCTTTGCGCTCGACCTTCTGAAATAGCGGTTCAGCATCGGCTCAGCCGGGCTATAGCAGGCAGATGCGCGGGCGCTCGATCTGCGCGCCGGAGGGTCGAATCGATGAAATTACTGTATCCGCTCGTGTTGCTGGCCCCGCTTGCGCTCTCCGGCTGCATCGCCAGCGCCGTGGGTGCGGTGGTCACCGCCCCGGTCAAGATCGTCTCCAAGGGCGTCGACCTTGCCACCACCAGCCAGTCGGAAGCCGACGAGAACCGCGGCCGCGCGATGCGCAAGGCCGAAGAGCGGCTGGGCAAGCTGCAGCGCCAGCGCGACAAGGCGCTGCGCAAATGCGATGACGGCGACGAGCGCGCCTGCGCCGATGCGCGCAATATCCAGGACCAGATCGACGAGGAGCGCGACCGCTTCAACTGAGCCGCCGGCAATCCGGTCTGGCACGCACCGCGGCACTGGTCACGAATCGCTGAAGCCGATATGGGCAGAGCCGCGCCGCTTCGGTTCAAGGCGGCAGCGTTGATGAAAGGCCTCGATTTCCCATGGATGGACAGCAGCTTTTTTTCCTGATCGCCGCACTGGTGGTCGTCGCGATGATCGTCATCTGGGCGCTGGTCGGGCGCAGTGGTGGCACCGGACACCACGACGCCGGGCATGATCACGGCCATGGCCACGACGATCATGGCCACGCCGCGGTCGAAGCGCCGCCCGCGATCGTCCCGACGATGGGCGCAGCGCTCGATCCCACGGTCGCGCCACTCTCCACCGCCGATGTCGACGCCCAGATCGCCGCCCAGGCCCAGGAAGCCCAGGCCAGCGGCACGCCGCGGATCGCCGCTGCCATCGGCGAGCCCGACGACCTGCGCAAGATCAAGGGCATCGGCCCCAAGCTGAACACGCTGCTCGGCGAACTTGGCGTGTCGCGCTATGACCAGATTGCAACCTGGACCGCCGCCGATGTCGCCGAGGTCGATCCCTATCTCGGCACCTTCAAGGGCCGCATCACCCGCGATGCCTGGATCGAACAGGCCGGCTTCCTCGCCAAGGGCGATATAGCCGGGTTCGAGGCGAAGTTCGGCAAGCTTTGAGGTTCATCCTCGCCGGGACGGGACCATCTTCGTCACCCTGAACTTGTTTCAGGGCCCATTTCTCCGGATTGTGGCTTCGGCTCTTGGGGGCACGATGGGTCCTGGAACAAGTCCAGGATGACGGCAACAGGCCGGGTCACCTGCCGGTGAGCAAACAAAAAGGGCCGGGTCATCGCATGATGACCCGGCCCTTTTGTGTTCAGTTCGAAAAGATCAGGCCAGAGCGGCCTTCAGCTTGTCGGCGAGGTCGGTCTTCTCCCAGGGGAAGAAGTCGCCTTCGGGCTTGCGGCCGAAGTGACCATAAGCAGCCGACTTCTGGTAGATCGGCTTGTTGAGGCCCAGATGCTCGCGGATGCCGCGCGGCGTCAGGCGAACGAGCTGCGGCAGAACCGCCTCGATCTTGTCGTCGGCGACCGTTCCCGTGCCGTGCGTGTCGACATAGAGCGACAGCGGCTCGGCGATGCCGATGGCGTAGGACAGCTGGATGGTGCAGCGGCGCGCAAGGCCGGCTGCGACGATGTTCTTGGCCATGTAGCGGCTGATATAGGCAGCCGAACGGTCGACCTTGGTCGGGTCCTTGCCCGAGAACGCGCCGCCACCGTGCGGCGATGCACCGCCGTAGGTGTCCACGATAATCTTGCGTCCGGTCACGCCGGCATCGCCATCGGGGCCGCCGATTTCGAACGATCCGGTCGGATTGACGTAGATCGCGGTTTCATCGGTGATGAAGCCTTCGGGCAGAACCTTGTGCATCACGGCGACGACGTGGTCGTACAGCTTCTTGTACTTGTCCGCATCGCCCTTGCCTTCGTGCCAGAAATAGCCCGGAGCGTGCTGGGTCGAGACGACCAAAGCGGTGGCGCGCACCGGCTTTTCGTCTTCATACGCCAAGGTCACCTGGCTCTTGGCATCGGGCTCGAGGAAGTCGACGACCTTGTTGTGACGATCGTGCGCGAGCTGCTCGAGAATCTTGTGCGAATAGTCGAGCGTTGCGGGCATCAGGTCTTCGGTCTCGTCCGACGCATAGCCGAACATGATTCCCTGGTCGCCTGCGCCTTCGTCCTTGTTGTCCTTGGCATCGACGCCCTGCGCGATTTCCGAAGACTGGCCGTGCAGGTGGTTTTCGAAGCTGAAGGTTTCCCAGTGGAAGCCTTCCTGCTCATAGCCGATGCGCTTGACGGTGGCGCGAACGGCCTGCTCGATCTCTTCCTTGGCACCCGGTGCCCATTCGCCGTTTTCGTAGACGCCCTTGCAACGGATTTCTCCGGCAAGCACGACGCGCTGGGTCGTGGTCAACGTTTCGCATGCAATGCGTGCATAGGGGTCCTTGGAGAGGAACAGATCGACGACTGCGTCGGAAATCTGGTCCGCAACCTTGTCGGGATGGCCTTCGCTGACGGATTCGGAGGTGAAGAGGAAGCTCTTGCGCATGGGTCGCCTTCTTGCTGGGGCATGCCGGAAAACCCCCCGGCAGGCACATATAAAGAATTCCTTATATGATCGCCCTTAACGACGGAATGCGCGCAGTGCAACCGCCAACAGCAGCAGCACGCCCGCAAACGCCAGCGGCACAAGGTTGCCCCACAAGGCAAACGGGGTCGGGCCGTGCGGGCGCGGCAGCATCGCATCGATATGGCCCGCGCTTTTGTGCGCGATGCTGTGGAGCAGCCGGCCATCGGCATCGATCACCGCCGAAATTCCTGTGGGGGTCGAGCGGATGACCGGCACGCCTTCTTCCAGCGCGCGCAGCCGCGCCTGCGCCAGATGCTGCGGCGGGCCCCAGGATCCGAACCAGGCATCGTTGCTGGGGTTGAACACATAATCAGGTCGGTTGGCGGCATCCACCACCTCGCCCGAGAAGATGATCTCGTAGCAGATCTGCAGCCCCATCCGCCCGAACGATCCCAGATCAAGCGTCTGCGCGCCGGGCCCGGGCGTGAAGCCGATCGTGCCGGGAACCAGCCGCGAGAGGCCGATCTGGCCGAGGATCTCCTCATAAGGCAGATACTCGCCGCCGGGCACCAGATGGCTCTTGTCATAGCTGCCCAGGATCTCGGACCGGCTGGACAGCGCGAACACGCTGTTGGCCGCCGCGATCGGCTGGCCGTTGCGGTCGAAGTCCAGCTTGACCCCGCCGGTGATCAGCAGGTCACCATCATTGATCGCGCGGGTCAGCCGCGCGCGCACGCCCGCGGCAGTTTCCGGGTACATATAGCGGCGCGGATACCCGTCCTCGAGAAAGTCCTCGATCGCAGCCTCGGGCCAGAACACGATGCGCGGGCCAGCGGCCTTGCGGTCGACGGTCTGGCGGGTGAGCCGCGCAAAGTTGCGCGCGGAAGCGACGGGATCGTATTTCTCGCCCTGATCGTTGTTCGGCTGGACCACGGTGATTGGCGTATCGCTGAAGCCGGCTTTATCCATCTGGGTGAGCCAGCCCGCGCCGGTCACCGCGCCGACGCCCGCCAGTATAGCCGCCGCCGCGATGAACTGCCTGCGCGCGAGCAGCCATACCGCGCCCGCGGCCAGCACCACCAGCGCGCCAAGGCCATAGGTGCCCACCAGCCGCGATGCCCAGCCCGCCTCGAGCGCGGCCACACCCAGCGGGTTCCAGGCAAAGCCGGTGAAAACCCAGGCGCGCATCCATTCGGTAACCAGCCACAGTCCGGCAAAGGCGAGGACGAACGCCGTGTCTGCGCTGCGCTCCTCGCCTCGCGCCAGCCATCTGGCGAACAGCGCCGCAAATCCCGGGAACAGCGCCAGGTAGAGCGACAATCCGACCACCGCGACCCATCCCAGCCAGGCCGGCATCGTGTCCTGATAGGTGAAGGCATGCGCGATCCAGTTGAGGCCGATGCTGAACTGCCCCACCGCGAAGAACCAGCCGCGCGAAAACGCGCCGCGCTTTGAAGGTGCGCTGGCGATCAGGTGGATCAACACTGCATAAGCGATCAGCGTCACCGGCCACAGCCCCAAAGGCGCAAAGCCGGTGGCAGACAGGGCGCCAGCCAGCAGCGCGAACGATCGGGGATGACGCAGGATCATGGCGGCAAGCCTATGCCCGGCCTGCGATGCGCTGACAATCGGCGTTGCAACGCGGCTGTCATATCGTGGCGGGATGCCTCGCGCGAAATCAGGTGACAGCATCGGGGCGGGTGCGCATAAGCGGCGGCATGAAAAGCCTGTTGCTGCTGCTGAGCCTGCAAACCGCCGCCGTTCCGGCTGCCCCCGCCGCCCCTGCGCCCGCGCCCGTTTCGGCTCCTGCGCTGACACCGGCGCAGCGCGAGGACCTGACCTGCGCGGCGGCGTTTGCAATCATCGCATCCGAACAGGCGCGCGGCGTGACCTCTGCGCTCGCCTATCCCACCCTGGTAGTGCGCGGCCGCAGCTATTTCGTCGCCACCGCCGAGCGGATCGTCACGGAGACCGCGACGGACGACGACGCGGTCGGGCTGGCACTTACCCGGATCGTCGAGGACCTGCAGGCCCAGGCGGCACAATCCAACGATCCGGCGGGCGTGGTCGATGCCATCATGACCCCGTGCCTTGCCAAGCTCGACGCTGCGGTGCCGCTGCCGCCGCCGCCCTCGATGCTGCAATGCGCGATCTATCTGCAGCTCGCCTTTGACGAGGTCGCTGGCCGCGAAGGCGATTCGGCGACCGCACGCGATCTCAAGACTCTGGCCACGGTGCTCGAATCGCGCGCGCGCGACGAGATGCGCGACGAAGGCCTCAGCGGCAACGAGGCCGACCGGCGCTTCATCGAGACCCGCGAGGCGATCGACGCGCGCGAAAAGGCCCGCGCGCCCGACGACGATGCCACCGATGTCGATTTCGAGCATTGCTTCACGCTCGCCAAGCCCGCCGAAAAGCGCTGATCTGCGGCGGTTGCCGCGCGTACGGATCCGGCACAGCCCCCGCCTGCCCCCTGTCAAAAAATTGGCGTAATCTGTCACCCGGGCTGACGGCTTTACGCATCGTTAACGAATTACCCCTAAATCGTTAACCCAAGGCGGTAACGACCGCCATGAATGGAAAACGGGGCAAATTACATGGAAACGCTGGACGCACTGGCAATGGCAGACATGATCGTGGGCAACAGCACCGCGATCCGCGAAATTCGCGGTCTGGTCCGTTTCGCCGCAGAAACCCGCGCTTCCGTGCTGATCACCGGTCCTTCGGGCACCGGCAAGGAGCTGGTCGCACATGCCCTGCACCGCGCATCGTCGCGCGCCGCATCACCCTTCATCGCGGTCAACAGCGGCGCCATCCCGCGCGAACTGATCGAATCGGAACTGTTCGGTCATGAAAAGGGCAGCTTCACCGGCGCCATGGCGCGCCGCATCGGCCACTTCGAAGCCGCCAACACCGGCACCCTGTTCCTCGACGAAATCGGCGAGATGCCGCTCGACATGCAGGTCCGCCTGCTGCGCGTGCTGGAGGACCACAAGGTCCGCCGCATCGGCAGCAACGACGACGTCAATGTCGATGTCCGCCTGATCGCGGCGACCCACCAGTGCCTGGAAAGCGCAATTGCCGAAGGGCGGTTCCGCGCCGACCTTTTCTACCGGCTCAACGTCCTGCCGATCGAACTCCCTGCGCTGGCAGACCGGGTCGAGGACGTGCCGATGCTGGTCCAGCATTTCCTGTCGCGCGGCTTTGCCAGCGACAACCCCCCGGTGTTCACCGACGAGGCGCTCGCCATCCTGATGGCGCACGACTGGCCGGGCAATGTCCGCGAGCTCAAGAACCTGGTCGAGCGCGCTGCCGTGTTCTTTCAGGGAATGGATGTCGGCCGTGACCAGATGGCGATGCTGTTGCGCCCCGCGCGCTCGGCGCGCGCCGCAGTCGCCGCACCGGTCGCGGTCGAACTGCCCGAAAACGTGGTCGCGCTGGCCGCGCCGATGGCCGCCACCCCGCGCTTTGCCCGCCCGATGGACCTGCGCGAGCATCTGCAGAACGAAGAAAAGCGCGTCCTGATCGAAGCGCTCGAATCGACCGGCGGCGTGGTCTCGGCCGCCGCCCGGCTCGTCATGCTGCAGCGCACGACCTTCGTCGAAAAGATGAAGCGCTACCAGATCGGCCGCGAAATGGCGCTGAGCGCGTAAGAACGAGCCTCTCTCCTCCCGTTTACGGGAGGGGTGGCTGAGCCGAAGGCGAAGACGGGGTGGGCCTGCGCCAACGTCGTGCTTTCAGGCCCACCCCGGTTCAGCAAGCTGAACCTGCCCCTCCCGCAGGCGGTAGGGGAGATTCTCTTTAAAAATCCGCTTCTTCGTAATGCGAGGGGGGCTTGATCACTTCCATCCGCTCGGCCAGCAGCGGACGAAAGGAAGGCCGGGATTTGAACTTCCGGTACCAGTCGGCGGTCTGGGCGTGCGCCAGCCAGTCGATCCCGCCCAGATAATCGGCAATCGAGATATGCGCAGCAGCGGCCAGGTCTGCCAGGCTCATCGTCGCGCCGCCGATCCACGCATTATGGTCGAGCAGATAGTCGATGTAATCTAGGTGGGTGTTCGCCAGCCGCATCGCCTCGCGCAGCACCCGGCCATCGGGCGGCTGGCGATAGATCAGCCGCTTGCGCATGCGTTCGTGCATCAGGGGGGCAACGACATCGCCGAAGAACTGCTCGTCGAACCACGCCACCAGCCGCCGGATCTCGGCGCGGTTGTCGGCGGACCCGTTGATCATCGGGTTCTTCTCGACCGTTTCCTCGAAATACTCGCAGATCGCCCAGCTGTCGCACAGGGTCTGGTCGCGATCGCGGTGGCGCATCACCGGGGTGCGCCCGGCGGGGTTCATGTCGAGAAATTCGTCGCGCTGTTCCCAGGGTGATTCGCGCACCAGCTCATAGCCGATACCCTTTTCCCCCAGCAGCAGCCGGACTTTTCGCGAAAACGGACACAAGGGAAACTGGAACAACTGCCACATGGCATTATCCATGCCCCAGCAACAGGCAGGCGTCCACAGCCGCGAACGGGCGAGCACTGATTTTCCCGGTGGAAAAAGCCGATGCGCGCAAAGCGTCCGCCAGAAATCGCGAAGATGAACAGATTGTCATTTTATTACGACCAACCGCAGCAATCTGTCGATTGACAGCATCTTTCGTTCAGCTTGCAGTCCGCCTTGGCAGTCTAACCGGGTGGGGCGTCGGCGTTGAACCCGACGTCCAATGAAGGACACAATAATGAAGAAACTCTCCCCCATCAAACTCGCAGCCTTTGCAGCCTTTGCTGCGGCACCCTTTGCCCTGTCGGCGCCCGCAATGGCGCAGGACGCGCCCCAGACCGAAGTCTATGTCGGTGCGCAGGGCGGCTATCATGACCTGGGCAACAACCCGCTCGGCAAGGACGGCAGCCCGATCTACGGTCTGTTCGCCGGTGTCGACGTTCCCGTCGGCCCGACGCTGATCGTCGGTGCCGAAGGCAACTTCAACCTCGGCTCGGGAATCATCGACAGCGAATATGGCGCAACCGGCAAGATCGGCGTGCGTGTTGGCCAGAGCGGCCAGATCTTTGCGCGCGGCGGCTATCAGTGGGTCGATGTCGACGTTCGTCGTGCGACCGGCGTGAATGCCCCGGCCGGCTTCGATGACACCAGCGGCGACTATCTCGTGGGCGTCGGTGCCCAGTACAAGATCGGCACCAACACCGCGCTGCGCGTTACGGCCGACACCCTGGGCTTCGACACCACCCGCGTAACCGGCGGCCTGGCGTTCAACTTCTGAGCGACGGCCTGCTGACCGCTATCGGGCAACCGACAGCGGCTCAAAACAGACCCCGCCTGCAGCCCTTTCCCCAAGGCTGCAGGCGGGGTTTCTGTTTGGGGTGCAGGTGCCTATTCGGCTGCTTCCATCGCCACCGCATCGCTGAGCGGATAGGCCAGCCGGGTGAGCATCTCCTTGGGGCAGACCTGCCAGAATTGCGGCAAATAGCGATCCCAGTTGCGCAGGATCTCCTGTGCCCACTGGCTGTCGGTGCCCTCGATATGCGCAGCGATCAGCCCCTTGAGCCGGTCTTCCCAGTGCGCGCTGTCGATCCGCTGCCACACGATTGATTCGGGATTGGCCTGGCCGGAGAAGCGATCATGCCGGTCGAGCACGAACGCCATGCCGCCGGTCATGCCTGCGCCGAAATTGCCCCCGGTCTCGCCCAGGATCACCGCGGTGCCGCCGGTCATGTATTCGCAGCCGTTCGCGCCGCAGCCTTCGACCACCACCTCGGCGCCAGAGTTGCGCACCGCAAAGCGCTCGCCCGCCTGGCCCGCGGCGAACAATTTGCCCGCCGTCGCGCCATAGAGCACAGTGTTGCCGATGATCGTGTTGGCATGGCTGACCAGAGGCGAGCTGACCGTGGGCCGCACGATGATCGTGCCCCCCGACAGCCCCTTGCCGACATAGTCGTTGGCATCGCCGAACACTTCCAGCGTGATCCCCTGGCACAGGAATGCGCCCAGCGACTGGCCCGCAGACCCACGCAGCCGGATGCGGACATGCCCCTCGTCGAGCGCCTTCATCCCGTAGATTCGCGTGATCTCCGCCGACAGCCGGGTGCCGACCGCGCGGTGCGTGTTGCGCACGTTGTACGTCAGCTGCATTTTCTCGCGCCGTTCGAACACGGGCTTGGCATCCTTGATGATCAGCGCATCGAGGCTGTCGGGCACCGCATTGCGCCAGGTATCGAGGTTGAACCGGCGCTGGTCGCTGGCGACATCCACCTTGGCGAGGATCGGGTTGAGATCGAGATCGTCGAGATGCTCGGCGCCGCGGCTGACCTGACGCAGCAGGTCGGTGCGGCCGATGATCTCGTCGAGGCTGCGGAAGCCCAGCCGCGCGAGGATCTCGCGCACTTCCTCGGCGATGAAGGTCATCAGGTTGATGACCTTTTCAGGCGTGCCGGTGAACTTGGCACGCAGCCGCTCGTCCTGCACGCACACGCCCACCGGGCAGGTGTTCGAATGGCACTGGCGCACCATGATGCAGCCCATCGCCACCAGCGAGAGCGTGCCGATGCCGAACTCTTCTGCCCCCAGGATCGCCGCGATGACGACATCGCGCCCGGTCTTGAGCCCGCCATCGGTGCGCAATTTGACACGATGGCGAAGGCCGTTGAGCGAAAGCACCTGATTGGCTTCCGACAGTCCCATTTCCCACGGGGTGCCGGCATATTTGATGCTGGTCTGCGGGGACGCTCCGGTGCCGCCGACATTGCCCGAGACCAGGATCACGTCGGCATGCGCCTTGGCGACGCCGGCAGCAATCGTGCCGATGCCCGCAGCCGACACCAGCTTGACGCACACGCGCGCATGCGGGTTGATCTGCTTCAGGTCATAGATCAGCTGCGCCAGATCCTCGATCGAATAGATGTCGTGGTGCGGCGGCGGGCTGATCAAGGTCACCCCGGGGGTCGAATGGCGCAGTTTGGCGATGTATTCGGTCACCTTGAAGCCCGGCAGCTGCCCGCCCTCGCCGGGCTTTGCCCCTTGCGCGACCTTGATCTCGATCTCCTCGCACGCGCCGAGATATTCGGCGGTGACACCGAAGCGGCCCGAGGCGATCTGCTTGATCCCCGAATTGGCGTTGTCGCCATTCTCGCGCGGCGAGAAGCGCTCGGAGGCCTCGCCGCCCTCGCCCGACACCGCCTTGGCGCCGATGCGGTTCATCGCGATTGCCAGCGTCTCGTGCGCCTCGGGCGACAGCGCACCCAGCGACATGCCGGGCGTCACGAAGCGCTTGCGGATCTCGGTGATCGCCTCGACCTCGTCCAGGGCCACCGCCTTGGGCGCGTAGTTGAACTCCATCAGATCGCGCAGATACACCGGCGGCAGCTGGCGCACGCCTTCGGCGAACTGGAGGTATTGCGAATAGCTGTCCTTGGCGACCGCGGTCTGCAGCAGGTGCATCAGGCCGGCGGAATAGGCATGCGCCTCGCCGCCATCGCGCTGCTTGTAGAATCCGCCGATCGGCAGCCGCGCGACATTGCTGTCCCACGCCGCGTCGTGGCGCAACTTGGCGTTGAGGTGCAGCGAGGCATAGCCTTCGCCCGAGATCTTCGAGGGCATTCCGGGGAACAGGTCGTTGACCAAAGCGCGGCTCAGCCCCACTGCCTCGAAATTGTAGCCGCCGCGATAGCTCGAGATCACCGCGATGCCCATCTTGGACATGATCTTGAGCAGGCCCTCGTTGATCGCCTTGCGATAGTTGGCGATGCAGGTGTCGAGCGACAGCGCGCCGCATAGGCCGCGCGCCTGCCTGTCGGCGATCGAGAGCTCGGCCAGCCAGGCGTTGACCGTGGTCGCGCCCGCGCCGATCAGCACCGCGAAATGGTGCGTGTCGAGGCACTCGGCTGAGCGCACGTTGATCGACGAATAGGCGCGCAGCCCCTTGCGCACGAGGTGGGTGTGGACGGCGGCGGCGGCCAGGATCATCGGCACGCCGATCTGGTCCTCGTTGGCGGTCTCGTCGGTCAGGAAGATCTCGGTGCTGCCTTCGCGCACCGCCTGCTCGGCCTCGTTGCGGATTCGCGAGATCGCGCTGCGCAGCTGCTCGGGGCCGCCATCGGCGGGAAACACGCAATGGATCTCGGCGACGTTCGATCCGAAATCGGCCTTCAGCCGCAGCCAGTCGGCATTGGTCAGCACCGGGGTGTCGAGCACCAGCACGCGCTCGTTCTGGCTGTCCTGCTCAAGGATGTTGGCAAGGTTGGAAAAACGCGTCTTCAGGCTCATCACGTGCCGCTCGCGCAACGAATCGATCGGCGGGTTGGTGACCTGGCTGAAGTTCTGGCGGAAGAACTGCGCGATCGGGCGCGGCTTGGCGCTGACCACCGCGAGCGGTGTATCGTCGCCCATCGATCCGATGGCTTCCTTGGCGTCCTCGGCCATCGGCGCAAGGATCGTCTCCATGTCCTCGATGGTGAGGCCGGCCGCAACCTGGCGACGGGTGAGTTCGGCGCGGGTCATGTCGGGCAGGCTGTCGGCAGCTGCGGGCGGCAGGTCGGAGAGCTGGCGGAAGCCCTTGACCAGTTCGCGGTAGGGCTGCTCGGCGGCGATCCGGTCCTTGATCGCACGGTCGTGGTAGAAACGACCCTCGTGCAGATCGACCGCGATCATCTGGCCCGGGCCAAGACGGCCCTTCTCAACGATGCTGCTTTCGGGCAGCACCACCATTCCGGTTTCAGACCCGATCACCAGCAGGTTGTCGTTGGTGACCGAATAGCGCAGCGGACGCAGCGCGTTGCGGTCGACCCCTGCGACCGCCCAGCGGCCATCGGTCATCGCGAGCGCCGCCGGGCCGTCCCAAGGCTCCATGACGCTGGCCATATATTCGTACATCGCCTTGTGCTCGGGCGGCAGCACCTGGTCGCCCTGCCAGGCCTCGGGCACCAGCATGATCTTGGCGGTGGGCGCCTCGCGCCCCGAACGGCAGATCGCCTCGAACACCGCATCCAATGCAGCCGTATCCGACGCACCAGCGGGGATCACCGGCTTGATGTCCTCGCTGTTCTCGCCGAACGCAAGGCTCGCCATCTTGATCTCGTGGCTCTTCATCCAGTTCTTGTTGCCCCGGATGGTGTTGATCTCGCCATTGTGCGCGAGGCAGCGGAACGGCTGCGCCAGCCACCATTGCGGGAAGGTGTTGGTCGAATAGCGCTGATGGAAGATCGCGATGCGGCTCTCGAAGCGCGGATCGGTGAGATCAGGATAGAACACCGACAGGCTCTCGGCGAGGAACAGCCCCTTGTAGATGATCGACCGGCACGACAGCGAACAGACATAGAAGTCGTTGATCTGCGCGGCGATGACCTTGTTCTCGATACGCCTACGGACGAGATAGAGCTGCTTTTCGAACTCGGCGACATTCTGTTCGTCGGGCATCGGCCCTGCGATCATGATCTGCTCGATCTCGGGCCGGGTGCGCTGCGCCTTGTCGCCGATCACCGAGATGTCGACCGGCACCTGGCGCCAGCCATAGATGGTATAGCCTGCTTCGATGATCTCGCTCTCGACGATCGTGCGGCAGGTTTCCTGCGCCTGCAGATCGGTGCGCGGCAGGAAGATCATGCCCACGGCGAGCTTGTTGGGGAGCACCTTGTGCCCCGAATCGGCGATCGCATCGTCGAAGAAGCGCACCGGCAGATCGACATGCAGGCCGGCGCCGTCGCCGGTCTTGCCATCGGCATCGACCGCGCCGCGGTGCCACACCGCCTTCAGCGCATCGATCGCGCTTTCGACCACGCGCCGCGAGGGCTTGCCATCGGTCGCCGCGACCAGCCCGACACCGCAGGCATCGGATTCATAGTCGGGCCGGTACATGCCCTCGCGGGCGAGACGTTCGTGTTCGGGAGTGGGATAGTGTGTCATGCGGCCACTTTCTCGCCCTTGGCTGCAACGGTCGTGCGCGCCTTGGCCTTCAGATATTTGTGCATATGTTCGGCGACATCGCGTCCGTCGCGGATCGCCCAGACCACCAAAGATGCCCCGCGCACGATGTCGCCAGCGGCGAACACCCCGTCGAGGCTGGTCATCATCGTCTTGTGATCGACCCGCAGCGTGCCCCAGCGGTTGACCGACAGCTCGTCGCAGCCGAACGCGCCTGGCAGATCCTCGGGATCGAAGCCCAGGGCCTTGATCACCAGATCGGCGGGGACAGAAAAATCGCTGTCGGGATCGGGCTCGGGCGTGCTGCGGCCCGAAGCATCGGGCGCACCCAGCCGCATCCGGCTGGCGCGCACCGCGCTGGCGTGCGGCGTGCCTTCGACCGCGACAGGCCCGGACAGCCAGACGAACTCGACGCCTTCTTCCTCGGCGTTCAAAACTTCGCGCTGCGAACCGGGCATGTTGATCCGGTCGCGGCGGTAGAGGCATTTGACCGATGCCGCGCCCTGGCGGACCGCGGTGCGCACGCAATCCATCGCGGTATCGCCGCCGCCGATGACGACGACGTTCTTGCCTTGCGCATTGAGCGCGCCGCTGTCGAATGCGGGGACTTCATCGCCAAAGCCCTTGCGGTTGGAAGCGACGAGATAATCGAGCGCCGCCACCACGCCATCGGCGCCGATTCCGGGCACCTTGATGTCGCGCGCCTTGTACACGCCGGTGGCGATGAGCACCGCGTCATGACGCTCGCGCAGCTCTTCCATGCTCGCATCACGCCCGACGTCGAAGCCGTTGTGAAACACGATACCTGCGTCCTCGAGCCGCTTGACCCGGCGCATGACCACGTCCTTTTCGAGCTTGAAGCCCGGGATACCATAGGTCAGCAGCCCGCCCGCGCGATCGTAGCGGTCATAGACATGGACATCATAGCCGCCCATGCGCAGATACTCCGCCGTCGTCAGCCCGGCAGGGCCTGCGCCGATGATGCCCACCGACTGGCCGCGCGGACGCCCGACGGCGACCGGTTCGACCCACCCCTGCTCCCAAGCGGTATCGGTGATGTACTTTTCGACCGAACCGATGGTCACCGCGCCGTGGCCGGAGAATTCGATCACGCAATTGCCTTCGCAGAGGCGATCCTGCGGACAGATGCGGCCGCAGATCTCGGGCATGGTCGATGTCAGGTTCGACATCTCGTACGCCTCGCGCAGCCGGCCTTCCGCGGTCAGCCGCAGCCAGTCGGGGATGTGGTTGTGCAAGGGGCAGTGCGTCGAGCAATAGGGCACGCCGCATTGCGAGCAGCGCGCGGACTGCTCCTGCGCGGCGTGGCCATCGAAACGATCCGAGATCTCGTCGAAATCCTCGGCGCGCGCGTCGGCAGCGCGCTTGGGCGGGTATGACTGGTCGAGATCGACGAACTTGAGCATCGCCAGCTTTTCCGCTGCCATGGCCGCAGCCTGGGTTGCGCCGTGCGGTTGCCCGTTTTCCGGTTGTTCTGCCATATCCTACCTGTCGCGCTGATGGTTAGTCGGCGGCAGGGCTATGCGCCCGCCGCGATTGCCGCAGCTTTAGGTCATCGGATCGGCGGAGTCACGTACTTTTATGACAATAGGTAAGCCTTACTGACTTTGAAATTTTGGACCATCTAGCTACAGGCGTATACCCGGAGGCATGGCCACCTTTAAAGGGCCGAAATGCGACTATCGGTTGGCGAGCCACACCAGTGCCGCCACGCCTGCGATGATGCGATACCAGGCAAAGGGCACGAATCCGAAGCGGGTGATGATCTTGAGGAACGCCTTCACCACCACCAACGCGACCACGAACGAGACGACAAAGCCGATCGCGATCGCGCCGAAATCATCGGGGGTCAGCAGTTCGCGGTTCTTGAACAGCTGAAGCGCGGTGGCGCCGGTCAGCGTCGGCAGCGCCAGAAAGAAGCTGAACTCTGCCGCGGTCTTGCGGTCGACGCCCATCGCCATGGCACCCAGGATGGTCGCGCCCGAGCGGCTGACGCCGGGGATCATCGCGATGCACTGGACGAGGCCGATGCCGATCGCGGTCTTGAACGGAACGCCGGCAACACCGCCGGCATCGCTGGTCTTGGCGAGCTTTTCGACCACCAGGATCGCGACACCGCCGATGATCAGCGCCCAGGCGACCACCACCGCATTTTCGAGCAATTTGTCGATCTGATCGCCAAATGCCACGCCCAGCACGACGGCGGGGAAGAAGGCGATCAGCAGGTTGCGGGTGAAGGCGACCGCCGAAGGCTCCCATGTCATCAGGCCCTTGAGCACATCCATGAACGTCCGCCAGTAGAGCACGACGATGGCGAGGATCGCACCCGGCTGGATCGCGATGTTGAACACCGCCCAGGCCTGGGCATCGAAGCCCAGCAGCTCGGTGGCGAGGATCAGGTGCCCAGTGGAGGAAACCGGAAGAAACTCGGTCAGGCCTTCGACGATTCCCAGCAAAATGGGGATGAGATACAGTTCGATCATCCGGCTGTAAGAGCGGCGGCAGACTGCCAAGTCAACCGGCTATCGGCCTTTTTGCATGGGCATCTGCCGCACGACAGATCGGTTTTCGAACCGGGCCGACGAACAGATGCTGACATCCGCGATCGCTTATGGCAGCATCGCTGCCAATAGATAGGCGCAGCAGCGCCAGGCGATCAGGATGGAGGATGACGATGAAACGGATCTGGAAAACCGGCGTGATGGCGCTTGCGCTCGCGACCCCGATGGCGGCGCAAGCGCAGCTCACCGACGCCGAGCGCGCGGCCGTGCTGACGCGGCTCCCCGCCGATGACGGCAGCGACCTTGCCGATGCGACCCGCGGCAAGATCGCCGAGATTCCCGGCGGGCTGATCCGCACGTCAGATGGCAAGACCGTTTGGGATGCAGGCGCGTTCGATTTCCTCAACGCCGAAACCGCACCTTCGACCGTCCACCCCTCGTTGTGGCGGCAGGCCCGGCTCAACCGCATCCATGGGCTGTTCGAGATCGTCCCGGGCAAGGTGTGGCAGGTGCGCGGCTATGACATCGCGGTGATGACGATCATCTCGGGCAAGACCGGATGGATCGTGGTCGACCCGCTTCTCACCGAGGAAGCTGCGGCCGCAGCGATGCAGCTTGCCGAATCGAAGATCGGCAAGCGGCCGATATCGGCACTTCTGTTCAGCCACAGCCATGCCGACCATTTCGGCGGGGTCGGCGGGATCATCTCGGCTGACGAGGTGAAAAAGCGCAAGGTGCCGGTGGTCGCGCCGCACGGCTTTGCCGAGGAAGCGGTGAGCGAGAACGTGCTTGCGGGCAACGCGATGACCCGCCGGTCATCCTACATGTTCGGCACCGCGCTGGCGCCGGGAGTCGAGGGCCGGGTCGACAATGGCCTTGGGACCGGGCTGTCGGTCGGCACCACCGGGTACCTTTCGCCCAATATGCTGATCGGGCCCGAGGGTGGCCTGAAAATCATCGACGGCGTGCGCTTCGATTTCCTCGATGCCGCCGGGACCGAGGCGCCCGCCGAATTCCTGTTCTATCTGCCCGATTTCAAGGTGCTGCACACCACCGAGGTTTCGGTGAAGACGATGCACAACATCCTCACGCTGCGCGGCGCGCAGGTGCGCGATGCGCTGCTCTGGTCGAAGATCATCGACAAGGCGCTGGTCAAATGGGGCGGCAGCGCCGAGGTGCAGATCGCGTCGCACAACTGGCCGACCTGGGGGCAGGCGCGGGTCGCGGGCTATCTGGAGAACCAGCGCGATGCCTATCGCTTTGTCCACGACCGCACCTTGGGCCGCGCCAACTCCGGCATGACGCTGCACGAACTTGCCGACGGCATCGCCGAGCCTTCAGCGCAGCAGCAGGCCTATGCCGCGCGCGGCTACTACGGCACGATCAACCACAACATGAAGGCGACCTATCAGCGTTATTATGGCTGGTGGGACGGAGTTCCGGCCAACTTCAATCCGCTTCCCCCGGTGACCGCGGGCAAGGGCTATGTCGAGCTGGCGGGCGGCGCCGATGCGCTGCTTGCGGCGGGCAAAAAGGCGCAAGGCGCGGGCAACCACCGCTGGGCCGCCGAATTGCTCAACCATCTGGTGTTTGCCGAGCCCGCGAACGCGGCGGCCAAGGCGGCGCTCGCCGACAGCTACGAGGCGCTGGGCTTTGCTGCCGAATCGGGGATCTGGCGCAATTACTATCTCGCAGGCGCGGCCACGCTGCGCGGCACCGAACTGCCGCGCAAGGGCGCGAGTACCCAGAGCCGCAGCTTCATCAGCGCTATCCCCACGGCAGAGTTCTTCGATGCGCTCGCCACCCGCTTTGCCGCCGAACGCTCGGGCAACATGCGCGCCAGAATCAACTTCATCCTGCCTGACACCAAGGAGACGCTGGGCATCATGGTCAACGGCGATGTCGAGATCCCGCGCTATGGCGCAACGCTCAGCGATGCCAATGCAACCGTGACGCTGAACCGCAAGGACTTTGACGCCATCGTGCTGGGGGAAACCGATTTCCCGAAGCTGATGCAGTCGGGCGCGATGAAGATCGACGGGGATTCGGGGCTGTTCCTGCGCTGGCTGATGCTTCACCCGCCATTCGACCCGGCGTTTGCCGTGGTGACGCCATAGCGCGATCTCTCTCCCCTTCCGCAGGCGGGATGGGAGAAATACCTTACCGCTCGAACCGGTCGATCACCCACGTCTCGGCGAGCGCGGCCTCGGTCCATTGCGCCATCCATTCATGGCCCAGAACCGCCTCGCTGTACGCGCGGGCAAAGCCGGGGAGCGTAAACCCATAAGTTTCGAACCGGCTGACCACCGGGGCGAACATGATGTCGGCGGCGCCAAAGCTGCCGAACAGGAACGGACCGCCGCGCCCGAAGCGTGCGCGCGCCTCGGCCCAGAGCGAGAGGATGCGCATCACGTCCTGGTGCGCTTCGGGGCTGACGGGGACATCGGTGTGCCGCGCGCGCATGTTCATGCTGAATTCACGGCGCAGCGCCATGTAGCCGCTGTGCATTTCCGCCGCCATCGAGCGCGCAAGCCCGCAGGCGACCGGGTCCTTGGGCCAGAAGCGGTCGCGGTGCGTCCTGTCGGCAAGCCAGTCGATGATGCCGAGCGAATCCCACACCACCGCCTCGCCGTCCCACAGCACCGGAACTTTGCCGGCAGACGGCTGGAACTCCTCGCGCAGGCGGGTCTCGGCCCAGGCATCGTCATACAACGGCACGACGATCTCTTCGAACGGCAGGCCGGACTGCTTGCACGCCAGCCAGCCGCGAAGCGACCAGCTCGAGTAGTTCTTGTTGCCGATGTACAGTTTCATGCCAGCCCCTGCCCCTGCCGCGCTGTTCACTCGCTGATCGAATCCATCACGAACCCGCGGAGCTCGTCAATGCCCATGCGCTTTTCGGACGAGGTGATGATGACATCGGGGAAGGCGGCAGCGTGCTTGCGCGCTTCGGCGCGGGTGGCGTCGGCGACCTTTTCGAGCTCGCTTGCCTTGATCTTGTCCGCCTTGGTCAGCACCAGCCTGTAGCTGACCGCAGCCTCGTCGAGCATCTTCATGACGTCGAGATCGACCTCCTTGACCCCGTGGCGGCTGTCGATCAGCACCAGGGTGCGCTTGAGCACCGCGCGGCCGCGAAGGTAATCGTTGATCAGGAAGCGCCATTTCTTGACGACATCCTTGGGCGCCTTGGCATAGCCATAGCCCGGCATGTCGACCACGCGAAAGCGCACCGGATCGCCGATATCGAAGAAGTTCAATTCCTGCGTGCGGCCCGGCGTCACCGAGGTGCGCGCGATCGCCCGCCTGCCCACCAATGCGTTGAGCAGCGAGGATTTGCCGACGTTCGAGCGGCCCGCAAAGGCGATTTCGGGCACCGAGGGAGCCGGCAGGAATTCTAGCGCGGGCGCGGACTTGAGGAAGGTCACCGATCCCGAGAACAGCCGGTTGGCCTCCTGCAGCAGCGGATGGATGGTGGGCTGGGCTTCGTCGGTCACGCGCCACCCTTCTCTTTGGGCATCTTGTCCTTCTCGGCCTTGGCGGCCTTGGCCGCAGCCTCTTGCGCGGCCAGCTCCTTCAATTGCGGATGACGGCTGTAGAGCCACTTCTGCTGCGCGATGGTGAGCACGTTGGACATCGCCCAATAGAGCTGCAGACCCGCGGCAAACGGCGCCATCACGAACATGAGCACCCAGGGCATGATCGAAAAGACCTGCTGCTGGACCGGGTCCATCGGCGCGGGATTGAGCTTGAACTGCAGCCACATGGTGACGCCCAGGATGATCGGCAGGATGCCGATGGCGATCATGCTTGGCGGATCGAAGGGGAGCAGTCCGAACAGGTTGACCGGAGTCAGCGGATCGGGCGCGGAGAGATCCTTGATCCACAAGACGAACGGCTGGTGACGCATCTCGATCGCCAGCAGCAGCACCTTGTACAGCGCGAAGAACACCGGGATCTGCAGGAACATCGGCAGGCATCCGGCGAGCGGATTGACCTTTTCCTTGCGGTACAGTTCCATCATCTCGGTCTGGAGCTTCTGTTTGTCGTCCTTGTAGCGTTCCTGCAGCGCCTTCATCTTGGGCTGCACCGCGCGCATCTGCGCCATCGAGGCGAACTGGCGCTGTGCGATCGGGAACATCAGGCCGCGGATGATGATGGTCAGCAGGATGATCGCCACGCCGAAATTGCCGACCTGCTCGAACAGCCAGTTGAGCAGCTTGAAGATCGGCTTTTCGAACCAGATGAACCAGCCCCAGTCGACCGCGCGGTCGAGCAGCTTGATGTCCTTGGCATCGACATAATCGTCGAGCAGTTCGGTTTCCTTGGCGCCGGCAAACAGCATCGCCTTGGTCTCGACCATCTTGCCGGGTGCCACGACCTTGCTGTCGAACAGCAGCTCGGACTGGTAGAGCTTGCCGCCCAGGCTGCGGAAATTGCCCGCCATCTGGCCGGTCGATCCGGGCGCGGGGATCAGCGCCGAGAGCCAGTAATGGTCGGTGAAGCCCAGCCAGTCGATGTTGCCGCCATATTCGACCAGCTTCTTGGGGTTCTCGTCGAGATCGTCATAATGCACGTCGAAATCGGCGACATCGTCGAACACGCCCAGCGGGCCGTTGCGAACGGTCCAGGTGCTGGGGTCGGCATTGGCGCTGGTGCGGTTGATCAGCCCCAAAGGCCGCACGATCGCAGGCGTGGCGCCCGAATTGATGAACCGCTGGGTGACGCTGATCAGATAATTGGCGTCGATCGCATAGACGATCTCGAACCTTTGCCCGGCCGGGTTGGCCCAGCGCAGCGTGACGGGAGTCGACGGGGTGAGCCTGCCGCCGCTGGGCGTCCACACCGTCTGGCTGGTCGGGGTGACGACACCCTCGCCGATCCAGCCGAACTGCGCGAAATACTGGTCTGCGGTACCGGCAGGCGAAAACAGGTGGACAAGGTCGCTGTCCTTGTCGAGCTTCTCGCGATAATCCTTGAGCACGACATCATCAATGCGCGCGCCGGTGAGGTTGATCGACCCGCCGACGCGCGGCGCATCGATGGTGACGCGCGCGCTGTCGGCCAGCACGGCCTTGCGGGTGCGGATGATCTTGGAGGCGCTGGCGGTATCGGGAACGGTGCCCGAAACCGCGCCCGAAGAGGCGCCGGGGGTGGCGGGATCGAGGCCCGGGCGCGGCGCATTGGCCACATCCTCGACCGTTGCCGGGCGCGCTGGATAGAACACCTCCAGCGCATAGGGCCATCCGAACAGAATCAGGGCCATCAGGGTGATGGCCAGGATGACGTTACGCTGATTCTCCACGCTTCAAACCTCGTTCCGGTAATGCATTCGGGGGCGCCTCATCTGCGCGTCAGGGCACCGGATCATGGCCGTGCCCGCCCCATGGGTGACAGCGCAATAGCCGCTTCGTCGCCAACCAGCCACCCTTAATCGCACCATGGCGTTTGAGCGCCTGGATGGCATATTCCGAGCAGCTGGGATCATAGCGGCACGACGGCGGAAGGATGCGCGACGGGCCAAGTTGCCAGCCTCGGGCGATCCAGATCAGCAGGGTGCGCATCGGTATTCCATGCCCCCAAGCTCATGCCGAACCTGCCGCGCGCGGCCAGAGCTATCGGACCGGCATGCGATTCCAGGCGACCAACACGCGATCATCGGCTGCGCCATCATCGCCGCCGGGGCTTGCCGCGCGGCGGACGGCGGTCGGACGAGGCCTTGCCATCGCGCACCCGCTCGAGCGCGCGGACCAGATCGGCGTGCATGGCGGCAAAGTCGCGCGTCATCGCCTCGCCCCTGCCGATCAGCACATGATCGGCGCCGGGAAGGCCGTGATGGCCAAGCACCTGGTGCGCCAGCGCGCGAAAGCGCCGCTTGATCCTGTTGCGGACGACCGCGTTACCGATCTTCTTGGTGACGGTATAGCCGATGCGCTTTGCCGGGCTGTCGTCCTGGCGCGGCTTGACCAGCAGCACGAAAGCCGGGGTGCCGACGCGCAGGCCGCCATTGGCCGCGAGAAAGTCGGCGCGCTGGCGCAGCACAACGGGCGCGCCGGAGGTATCCGGAGCGCCCGTCGAATCGGTCGGACTGGAATGTGTGTCAGCAGCCACGCCCGCATCCACGGACGCCGGTTGCTCCACAGCCCCGATCAGGCGCTCAGGCGCTTGCGACCACGCGCGCGGCGTGCACGCAGAACCGCGCGGCCACCCGGGGTTGCAGTGCGCGAACGGAAACCGTGACGACGCGCGCGCACAAGGTTGCTGGGCTGAAATGTGCGCTTCATGCGGCACTCCTGATAAAACGGTGTTGGTTGATGATTCGCCGCGTGCTGCAGCTTGCGCCGAGCCCGCGAAAGCAGGCCGCATACGGTCGGGGCCAACCAAAGTCAAGCAATCCGCACCCTGCCCCGCGCCATTTCTGGCAGAGCGGGACGAATGCTCAGCCCGCCGCTGCCTCGCATGCGGTCAGGATGCTCATCAGATTGCCGACCGGGCTGATATCGCGCAGCGACAGCGCGAACAGCCGCTGGATCGAGGCCTCGTCTGTGTGGCCCTTCTCGATGTAGCGTTCCGGGGTCAGCCGCGCCGACAGCCGGTCCGCCAGTGCGGTCATCCGCTTGCCGAACGGGCTTTCGCCCGAATCCTCGAGCTCGCTCTCCGCCACGCCCGCCATATAGCCGGTGAGCGCATAGCATTGCATGTCGCGGGTGAACGGGTCGGCAGGCAAGGTGATGGTGCGCTTCGAGCTGATCAGCGGGTAGCGCGCCGCACACAGCGGCAGGAGCTGCGGCGCATCGGTCGCCAGCGTCTCCAGATTGGGCGGGGTGAGCCCGACCAGTTCCTCGACCTTCTCGACGAAAGTCTCGGGCGTGTCGGCGGTCACCCTGCGCGCGGCATCGAACAGGAACCACGTCGCTTCGGCCACCGCTTCGGTCTGGCCGCGCCCGGCGAGCACTGCGGCATAGAAGCACATGATGCCCGCCGCCTGCGCATCGGCAGGCAGGGCAGGCGTCGCGGCGACCTGCGCCCGTGCCGGGGAGGCCGGCACCGCGCCAAGGGCCATCGCCGCGCCGATCAGCGCAGCGACAGCCCGTGACACGAACGGCTTCATGCAGCCAGCTTCCTCAGCACGTAATGCAGGATGCCGCCGTTCATGAAATACTCGATTTCATTGGCGGTATCGATGCGGCACAGCGCCTCGAAGCTGAAGGTCGAGCCATCGGCGCGGGTTACCTTGACGGTGACCTGCTGGCGCGGCTTGAGATCGGCAACACCTTCGATGGTGAAGCTGTCGTCGCCGGTCAGTCCCAGCGACAGGCGGGTATCACCGTCCTGGAACTGCAGCGGCAGCACGCCCATGCCCACGAGGTTGGAGCGGTGGATGCGTTCGAAGCTTTCGACGATCACGGCTTTCACGCCCAGCAGGTTGGTGCCCTTGGCTGCCCAGTCGCGCGACGATCCGGTGCCGTATTCCTTGCCCGCGATCACTACCAGAGGCGTGCCATCGGCCTTGTGGCGCATCGCTGCGTCATAGATCGGCATCACTTCCTGGCCATAGCGGCTCATTCCGCCCTCGATGCCCGGGACCATCTCGTTCTTGATGCGGATGTTGGCGAAGGTGCCGCGCATCATCACGTCATGATGGCCACGGCGCGCGCCATAGCTGTTGAAGTCGGACTTGGCGACCTGATGCTCCATCAGCCACTTGCCCGCAGGCGAATCCGCCTTGATCGAGCCTGCGGGCGAGATGTGGTCGGTGGTGATCGAATCGCCCAGGATCGCGAGCGGCTTGGCCTCGATGATGTCCCCCACCGGCGCGGGGGTCATGCTCATGCCCTCGAAGTACGGCGGGTTGGCGACATAGGTCGAGCCCGCGCGCCAGTTGTAGGTGTCCGAACCTTCGACGTTGATCGCCTGCCAATGCTCGTCGCCGAGGTAGACGTTGGCATAGCGCGCCTGGAACATGGCGCGGTCCATGCAAGCGGCCATGGTGTCGGCGACTTCCAGGTTGGTCGGCCAGATGTCCTTGAGGAACACGTCATGCCCGTCGGTCGCCTGGCCGATCGGGGTGGTGGTGAAGTCCTCGATCACCGTGCCCTTGAGCGCATAGGCGACGACCAGCGGCGGCGATGCGAGGAAGTTGGCGCGCACGTCGGGCGAGACGCGGCCTTCGAAGTTGCGGTTGCCCGAGATGACGGCGGCGGCGACCAGGCCGTTTTCGTTGATCGCCTTGCTGATCGGTTCGGCCAGCGGGCCGGAGTTGCCGATACAGGTGGTGCAGCCATAGCCGACGAGGTTGAAGCCGACCGCATCGAGATGCGTCTGCAGACCCGCCTTGTTGAAATAGTCGGTGACCACCTGCGATCCGGGCGCGAGCGAGGTCTTGACCCAGGGCTTGGGACGCAGGCCGAGCTCGTTCGCCTTCTTGGCGACGAGGCCGGCGGCAACCATCACGCCGGGGTTCGAGGTGTTGGTGCACGAGGTGATCGCAGCGATCATGACATCGCCATCGCCGATATCGAAGTCCTTGCCGTCCACCGCGACGCGGGTGTTGGCACGCTTGTAGGTTTCGGCCATGTCCTTGGCGAAAACGTCGTCGACTTCGGTGAGATCGACGCGATCCTGCGGGCGCTTGGGGCCGGCGAGCGAAGGCACGACGGTCGACATGTCGAGCTCGAGCGTGCTGGTGAACACCGGATCGACCGCATCGGGGTGGATCCAGAACCCCTGCTCCTTGGCATAGGCTTCGACCAAAGCCAGCGCGGCTTCGTCACGCCCGGTGAGGCGCATGTAATCGAGCGTCTTGTCGTCGATGCCGAAGAAACCGCAGGTCGCGCCATATTCGGGCGCCATGTTGGCGAGCGTCGCGCGGTCGGCGAGGCTCAGCGAAGCCAGGCCCGGGCCGAAATATTCGACGAAACGGCCGACCACGCCGTGCTTGCGCAGCATGTTGGTGCAGGTCAGCACCAGATCGGTGGCGGTGACGCCTTCGTTGAGCGCGCCGGTGAGCTTGAAGCCGACGACTTCGGGGATCAGCATCGAGACCGGCTGGCCCAGCATCGCGGCTTCCGCCTCGATCCCGCCAACGCCCCAGCCCAGGACGCCCAGGCCGTTGATCATCGTGGTGTGGCTGTCGGTGCCGACGCAGGTGTCGGGATAGGCGACGGTGGCGCCGCTGGCGTCAGTGCTGGTCCAGACGGCCTGCGCGATGTTCTCGAGGTTCACCTGGTGGCAGATGCCGGTGCCCGGAGGAACCGCCTTGAAGTTGTCGAGGCTCTTGGAACCCCACTTCAGAAAGTCGTAGCGCTCGCCATTGCGGTAATATTCGATCTCGACATTCTGTTCGAACGCCTTGGGGTGACCGAATTCGTCGACCATCACCGAGTGGTCGATGACCAGGTGAACAGGGACGAGCGGATTGATCTTGCTGGTGTCACCGCCCAATTTGGCGATGGCATCGCGCATCGCCGCGAGATCGACGACGCACGGCACGCCGGTGAAATCCTGCAGCAGCACACGCGCGGGGCGATACTGGATTTCCGCATCCGACGAGGGGTTCTTCTGCCAGTCGACGATCGCCTGCGCATCGGCCACCGACACGGTAAAGCCGCCGTCTTCAAAGCGCAGCATGTTCTCGAGCAGCACCTTCATGCTGAACGGCAGCCGCGAGATATCGCCGAGCTTTTCGGCGGCCTTGGCGAGCGAATAATACGCGATGGACTTGCCGCCCACCTCCATGGTCGCGCGGGTGCCGAGCGTGTCCTGTCCAACAGCGGTCATGTGAAGGTCCCTCCAAAAGTACCAGTTATATGTATGGCGCATTGAAAGCGCCGGGTGTGACGGTTCGCACCAGAGGCCGGAATGGGGACGCGCGCGACCATTTTTCTGCGCGAAACCGGCGGGCCGATGCTGAATCGGGTGTGTCGGGGGAGGCCTTAGCGCAAGGTTGTGCGGGGGGGAAGGGGTAGATGGGGTCGGCAGTGTGGGTTCGCGGTTCGCAAGCCTTGCGGCGGGCTGTCTTACGCTCCGGTTCCCCCCACCGTCAGCCCGCTGACCAGCAACGTCGGCTGGCCCACGCCCGCAGGCACGCCCTGGCCTGCCTTGCCGCACATGCCGACGCCTTCGTCGAGCGCGAAGTCGTTGCCGATGCCGGTGACCTTGGTGAGTACGGTGGGGCCGTCGCCGATCAAAGTGGCGCCCTTGATCGGGGCTCCGAGGCGGCCGTTTTCGACACGATAGGCTTCGGTGCACGAGAAGACGAACTTGCCCGAGACGATGTCGACCTGGCCGCCGCCGAAGCTCTTGGCGAAGATGCCGTTTTTCACGCGGCTTAGCAGTTCCGCCGGGTCGTCATTCCCTGCGGGCATGAAAGTGTTGGTCATGCGCGGCATCGGGGCGTGGGCGTAGGACTGGCGGCGGCCGTTGCCGGTGGGGGCGACGCCCATCAGCCGGGCGTTCAGCCGGTCCTGCATGTAGCCCTTGAGGATGCCGTTTTCGATCAGCACATTTTCCTGTGTCGGCGTGCCTTCGTCATCGATGCTGAGCGATCCGCGCCGGTCCATGATCGAGCCATCGTCGACCACGGTCACGCCATCGGCGGCGACGCGCTGGCCGACCCGGCCCGAAAACGCGCTGGTGCCCTTGCGGTTGAAATCGCCCTCGAGCCCGTGCCCGATCGCTTCATGCAGAATGATCCCGGGCCAGCCGGGGCCGAGCAATACGGTCATCTCGCCCGCGGGCGCAGCGACGCTCTCCAGATTGGTCAGTGCCTGCGCCAATGCCTCATCGATCGCGCGGTTCCAGGTCGCCTCATTGAACAGGCCGTCGTACAGATAGCGCCCGCCCATGCCGAAGCTTCCGACCTCGCGCCGCTCGCCGCTTTGCGCAACGATCGAGACGTTGAGGCGCACCAGAGGGCGGACATCGGTGGCGACAAAGCCATCGGCGCGCACCACCTCGATCACCGACCAGCTGCCGATCAGGCTCGCGGTGACTTGCGCGACGCGCGGATCGCGTGCACGCGCGGCGGCATCGATCTTTTCGAGCAAGGCGATCTTGGTTTCGAAGGGGATGCTCTCGAGCGGGTTACCGTCGGTGTAGAGATGGCGGTTGTTCTGCCGCGGCGGGGGGGCCGCCTCGCCCTTTGCGGGATCGAGCAGTGTCAGCGTCTCGGCGGCGCGGCGGATGCCCGCTTCGCTGACGTCGTTGGCATGCGCAAAGCCGGTCATCTCGCCCGAAACACCGCGCAGGCCGAATCCTGAGTCGGTCGAGTAATCGGCGGTTTTCAGCCGGCCGTCATCAAATACAAAGCTCTCGCTCGCGGCATATTGCAGGTAGAGTTCGCCGTCATCGCAGCGGGCGAGCGCGTCGCGGGTAAGGCGCTGCGCAGCATCGGGATCGAGCGCATCGGGGCGATAGAGGAACGAGCGGGGGTCTGCGGTGGCGATCATGGTCATGCCACTGCATATGCGGCATGCGAGGGGATTATCCAAGGGCGTGCCGAGTTTTCACCTTCCCGTCATTCCCGCGAACGCGGGAATACCGCTTTGCGACGACGCAAAAGAAAGAAGCGGGCCCCCCGCCTGCGCGGGGGTGACGAAATTGGGCAAGGCGTGGCGTGCGTCTAGCCGCCAAGTCGCTCCAAGGCCCGCTCGCGCCCGATCAAAGGCAGCAGTTCGCCCATGTCGGGCCCATGGTCCATTCCGGTGAGCGCGCGGCGAAGCGGCAGGAACAGCCCTTTTCCCTTGCGTCCGGTGCTGGCCTTGAGCACCTCGGTCCAGTCCTTCCAAACCGTCGGACCGAAGTCGATCGGCTCGAGCGCAGCGCGCGCCTCGACCAGAAACTCCGCATCCTCTGCCTCGGGCGCAGGCGCATCAATCGGTCCCTCGATGATCCGCCAGTAATCGGCGACCTCGCCCAGATGCGCGATATTGGGACGGATCGCGTGCCACGCCGCCTTGTCGATCTGCGGCGGAAGCTGATCGGCGATCGCAGCGAACTCGGCGGTGTGGATCAGTTGGCGGTTGATCCGCTCGAGATCCTCTTCGGCAAAACGCGCGGGCGCGCGGCCGAAGCGGGCGAAGTCGAAGCTCTCGAGCAGCGCGGCGCGATCATGTAGCGGCTCGACCGGATCAGACGTGCCCAGTCTTGCCAGCAGCGCGACGATCGCCTGCGGCAGGATGTGCTTGTCGCGCAGCTCGCCGACACCCAGCGAGCCCAGCCGCTTGGAGAGCTTGCCCTCCGAGCCGACCAGCAGCGCCTCGTGCGCGAACGCAGGCGGCGTGCTGCCCAATGCGGTGAACATCTGCAGCTGCACCGCGGTGTTAGAGACATGATCCTCGCCGCGCACGACATGGGTGATCTGCATGTCGACATCATCGATGGCAGACGGGAGCATGTACAGCCAGCTGCCGTCGGCGCGGCGGATGACGGGATCGGAGAGGCTGGCGGCGTCGAATTTCTGAGGCCCGCGGATCAGGTCGTCCCAGGCGATAGGTTCGTCATGGTCGAGCTTGAACCGCCAGTGCGGTTTCAGTCCCTGCCCCTCGAGCTCGGCGCGGTCGGCATCGGTGAGGTTGAGCGCGGCGCGGTCGTACACCGGCGGCAACCCGCGCCCCAGAGCGATCTTGCGCTTGAGGTCGAGCTCCTGCGAGGTTTCGTAACACGCATAGACCCGGCCCGCGTCGCGCAGCCGGTCAAAAGCCGCGTCGTACAAGGCGCTCCGCTCCGACTGGCGATATTCCGCATCGGGGGCGAGCCCCAGCCAGGCGAGGTCCGCGCGAATGCCCTCGACATACTCCTCGCGACTGCGCTCCTTGTCGGTATCGTCGATGCGCAGGATGAAGCGCCCTTGGGTCTTCTTCGCCCACATCCAGTTGTGCAGCGCGGTGCGGATATTGCCGATGTGCAGGTGCCCGGTGGGCGACGGGGCGAAACGGGTGGTGGTCATGCTGTCCGGAACCTGTTGGTGATCGGATAGCGCCGGTCGCGGCCGAAGTTGCGGATGCCCAGCTTGACCCCGGGCGGGGCCTGGCGGCGCTTGTATTCGGCGATGTAGAGCAGGCGCTCGATCCGCGCGACGGTATCGTGCTCGAAGCCGCGCGCGACGATCTCGGCGACGCTGAGCTCCTCCTCGATCAGGCCGTGCAGGATCGGGTCGAGGATTTCGTAGGGCGGCAGGCTGTCGTCGTCGCGCTGGTCGGGGCGCAGTTCTGCGCTGGGCGGCTTGGTGATCACGCGCTCGGGCATCACCGGGCCGTCCGGGCCCAGCGCCAGCGGCGGCCTGTGCGCGTTGCGCCAGCGCGACAGTTCGAACACGGTGAGCTTGTAGGCGTCTTTCAGCACATTGTAGCCGCCCGCCATGTCGCCATAGATGGTGGCATAGCCGACGCTCATCTCGCTCTTGTTGCCGGTGGTGAGCAGCATGTGCCCGAACTTGTTGGAGAGGCTCATCAGTGTCACCGCGCGGATGCGCGACTGGATGTTCTCTTCGGTGATGTCGACGTCACGGTCGGCAAAGCTGCCTTCGAGCATCGTATCGTACGCTGCGACCGCAGGCTGGATCGGAATGCTGTCGAGACGGCAGCCGAGCATCTGGGCGCATCCGGCGGCATCATCGAGACTTTCCTGGCTGGTGAAACGGCTGGGCAGCATCACGCACCACACCCGCTCGGGGCCCAGCGCATCGACCGCGACGGCGGCGGACAGCGCGCTGTCGATCCCGCCCGAAAGCCCCAGCACCACGCCGGGAAAGCCATTGGCGTTCACATAATCGCGCAGCCCGACGATCATCGCATGATAGGCATCCTGCGGGAACGGATCGAGCGCGTGGATCTCGCCGGGAGCACACTGCCAGCCGCCTGCCCCGCGCGTCCATTCGGTGCGCACACTCGCCGCCTCCCAATCGGGCAGCTGATGGACAAGCGATCCATCGGCGTTGACCACGAATGAGGCGCCGTCGAACACCAATTCGTCCTGCCCGCCGATGCGGTTCAAGAACACCAAAGGCAGCCCGGTCTCGGCAACGCGCGCGCGCACCACATTATGCAGCCGGCGCTCATCCTTTTCGATCTCGTACGGGCTGCCATGCGGCGCGATCAGGATCTGCGCCCCCATCGCCTTGAGATGCCCGCAGACCTTGGGGAACCAGATGTCCTCGCACAAGGGCAGGCCCAGCATCACGCCGCGGAACGGCACCGGAGGCTGCAGCGGAGCAGACGCGAACAGCCGCTTCTCATCGAAGGTGCCGTAATTGGGCAGCTCGTGCTTCAGGCGCACCGCGGTGATCGCGCCGCCATCGAGCAGTGCGAGGCCATTGAAAAGCTGGCCTTCACGCGCGAACACCGACCCCACCAGCATGGCCGGGCCGCCATCGGCGGTGGCTGCGGCCATCTCGTCGAGCTTGGCGGCAGCGCGCGCGATCAAAGCGGGCTTGAGCACCAGATCCTCGGGCGGATAGCCGATCAGCTGCAGTTCGGGGAACACGACAAGATCGCTTCCGACCGCCTGAGCGCGCGCGGCCAGCATGGCATCGGCATTTCCGGGGATATCGCCCATCGCCTGCGCGCACTGGACTAGGGTGATCATAAGCCGGTCGGTCATCCCTGCCAGATAGGCGGCAGGCGCAAGCGCGGCAACCGAATTTGGCGGACCGCCCTGATGGTCGGCGGCGCGTGCTTGCGTGTCACACGCATTTCACGAAACTTACATCTTCCGCTTGCCGGGTCACTTGGCTAACAGGGCGAAATTCGATCAGGGCAACGGGGAAGCACGATCACATGAAAATCCTGTCTGGCAACAGCAACCTGCCGCTGGCGCGTTCGATCGCGGCCTATCTGGAAATGCCGCTGACCGATGCCAGCGTGCGCCGCTTTGCCGATGAGGAAATCTTCGTCGAAATCCACGAGAATGTCCGCGGCGAGGATGTCTTCGTGATCCAGTCGACCGGCTACCCCGCCAACGACAATCTGATGGAACTGCTAATCTGCATCGATGCATTGAAGCGCGCATCGGCCCGCCGCATCACCGCAGTGATCCCCTATTTCGGCTATGCCCGGCAGGACCGCAAGCCCGGCCCCCGCACCCCGATCTCGGCCAAGCTGGTCGCCAACCTGATCACGGTTGCGGGCGCGGACCGCGTGCTTTCGGTCGATCTGCACGCAGGCCAGATCCAGGGCTTTTTCGACATCCCCACCGACAACCTCTATGCCGCACCGGTGATGGCTGCGGACATCCAGGCGCGCTTCGGCGAGCACCAGCTGATGGTGGTGTCGCCTGACGTGGGCGGCGTGGTGCGCGCGCGTGCGCTCGCCAAACGGCTCGACAACGCGCCGCTGGCGATCGTCGACAAGCGCCGCGAACGCCCGGGTGAATCCGAAGTCATGAACATCATCGGCAACGTCGAAGGCCGCTTCTGCATCCTGATCGACGACATCGTCGATTCGGGTGGCACCCTGTGCAACGCGGCGCAGGCGCTGAAGAACGCGGGCGCGGTGGATGTGGTCAGCTATGTCACCCATGGCGTGCTTTCGGGCGGCGCGGTCGCGCGCGTCAACAACAGCGCGCTCAAGGAACTGGTGATCACCGATTCGATCCAGGCCACCGACGCGGTGACCGGATCGGACCGCATCCGCAGCCTGCCGATGGCGGCACTGATCGGCGAAGCCATCCGCCGCATTGCAGACGAAAGCTCGGTCTCAAGCCTGTTCGATTGATCCGGCGACATGGCGTCGATCCGCATGGCTGCCCTGCTGCTGGCAGCGGTCGGGCTGGCGGGGTGCGCGCGCGATAACAGCGACGCGCTGGCGGTGTACCGGCCAGCACCCGGTATCACCGAGATCGTGTCCGGGCCGATAGAGGCAGCGCCGGGCCATCATCTCGTGATGGGCGACCTCAATATCCCGCCGGGCGCGCCGATCCCGCGCCATTTCCATCATGGCGAGGAGTTTCTCTACGTCATCGGCGGCAGCACGGTCATCGCCCGTCAGGGTCAGGAGGCCATGACGCTGCTGCCCGGACAGGGCATTCGCATCGCGCCCGGCACGGTGCACTGGGGCCGCGCCGGACCCGAAGGATTGCGCGCCGTCTCGAGCTGGGTCGTGCCCGATGGGCAGCCGCTGCGCGTGCCCGTACCGGCACCTGAAGGCAGCGCACATTGACCGCCTTTCTCGATCGCTACCTCGCCCGGCTCGGGCTGTCGCAGCTTCCTTCGGTCGACCTTGCCGGGCTGGATTGTCTGCTCTGGGCACAAAGGCTGGCCATTCCCTATGATGCGCTCGACGCACGCCTGGGGCGCGGTGTGGACCTTGATCCTGCTGTCGTCGCGGCCAAGCTGCTGTCGGGCACACGCGGGGGCTATTGCTTCGAGCTCAACCAGCTGTTTGCGCGCGGGCTCGAGGCGCTGGGCTTTGCCGTGGACCCGATGCTGGCGCGGGTATGGTTACGTCAGGAGCCGGACGATGACGTCCCGCCGCGCACGCACATCGTGCTGGCCGTCGCGCTGGAGGGCGAGCGCTGGCTTGCCGATGCAGGCGTTGGCGGCGGGCATGTCCCGGCGATGCCGATCCGGGACGGAGCCGAGGCCGCAGGCAATGACGGTGCCATCCATCGGCTGAGGCGCGATGCGGAATTCGGCTGGATGCTCGAACGGCATTTCGCCGGGCAGTGCCGCAACCAGTACAGCTTTACCGATGACACTGCGCTCGCCGCCGACATCGCGATGTCCAATCACTGGACCGCGACATCGCCCTGTTCGCGCTTTATTCGCAACGTGCTGGTCAGCCAGGTGACGCAGGACGGATTGAAAGCGATCACCAACGACCAGTTCAGCGTGCAACGGGGCGACACCACCGACCGGATGCAGATTACCGGGCCCGAGGCGATGCGCAGGCTGCTCGCCGACGAATTCGGTATCATCATGTCATTACATGACGTCGAGGCACTCGCCGCATTTTGACCCGGATCAGTCTGGCCAACCGCGGCCCGAAGCGATAGCAGCATTCCCATGATCCACAGCAAAGACATAGCGCTCGCCGAAAGGCTGGCCGAAGCCGCAGGCGAAGCCATCCGCCCGTTCTACCGGTCCACCTTCACCACCGACCGCAAGGCCGATGCCTCGCCCGTCACCGAGGCGGACCGGGCCGCCGAGGCCGCGATGCGCGCGATCCTGGATGCCGAGGCGCCGCGCGATGGCGTGATCGGCGAGGAGTATGGCGAAAAGCCCGGCTCGACGGGCCGGGTGTGGGTGCTCGATCCGATCGATGGCACCACCAGCTTCATCGCCGGGCGGCCGATCTTCGGCACGCTGATCGCGCTGATCGCCGAGGAGTGGCCGGTGCTGGGCGTGATCGACCAACCGATCGGGCGCGAGCGCTGGGTCGGCGCGACCGGGCGCGGCACCACCTTCAACGGCAAGCCGGTCAGGGCGCGCTTGTGCCCCGAGATCGAGGACGCGGTGCTCGCCACCACCAGCCCGCACCTGTTCAGCGACCATGACGCGATGCACTTCATGGCGCTCGCCAAGCAGTGCGACACCAGGCGGCTGATCTGGGGCGGCGATTGCTACAATTACGCGCTGGTCGCGCAAGGCAGTGTCGACCTGGTGTGCGAAAGCGGGCTCAAGCTGCACGATTTTGCCGCGCTGGTGCCGGTGGTCGAAGGCGCGGGTGGGCATATGTGCGACTGGAACGGCGATCCGCTGCACAAGAACAGCGACGGCCGCGTGATCGCGATGGGCGATCCCGCGCGGCTGGAAGACGTGCTTGCCGCGCTGGGACAGCACGATCATTGAAACATCATCCCCTGCCACGCCATGTCCAGTGAGCAGGGCAGGGGAATGACGGCGCTCCACCCGGCAATGGGTGGAGCGCCGACCCTTATTGACCGGCGTTAGCGACCCGCTGTCCACCTGCCATCCGGGTATTGTCTTCGATCAGCTTGAGCGCTTCGGCCTTGGCCTTGCCTTCCGTCAACTTGCCCTCGACGATCTCGTCGGCCATCGTCAGCAGCCGCGCGCTGATCACGGTTCCGGCCTGCGCCTCTTCCTGGATGGCAATGCCGCCCTTGGTCGTCGCCACCTTGTCCCAGGCCGAACGCACCGCAGCCCAATAGCCCTTGGTCGCAGCCCAGTAATCGTCCGCCGCCTTGACGTTATAGCCGTCGAACCTGGTATAGGTGTTCAGCACATACTCCTGCACGACGGGTTTGAGCGACCCCTCGTCGAGCCCCATCTTGATGTTGTCCTGCCAGTGAACCCAGCCATCGGGCGTGGTCTGGTGGCGGTTGATCGCGTAATAGCGGTCATACACCGGGTTACGCACCGCATCGCGGCGGGCGAGCGGACGCCAGGTCCAGTTGGACCGCCAGCGGCGCAGGCCACCCTGCTCCTCGAACTGGCCCCAGCCGGCATAACGCGGGCTGTCGTCAACCTGCCAGACGGTCTGTGACCAGCGGCCGCGGCGCATCTTTTCGGGCACGTCCTCCCAGGTCCAGGCATTGCGGTCCGAATAGACCAGCACCTTGGCTGGCTCATATTCCCAGTCCTGTCGCCAGTGCTTGGTGATATGCGGCTTGCCCTCGTGCTCGGAGACCAGAATGTGCTGCAGCACGATGCGGCGGCCGGTGTCCTCGATCACCCGCACCACCTCGTGCCCGCCAGAGATCTTGCGGTCGAGCGGGGCATAGCCCTGTTGCCAGGGGGTGGCCTCCTGCATGTCGAAGCGCACCTTGAAGTTGCCCGCCATGGCAAGGATTTCGGCGCGGTCGGCCTCGAACACCGCAGCCTCTTCCTGCGCTGGGCGCTCGGCGATCGGCGGGTGCGCCAAAGAAGGTGTGGAGGCCAGCGCCAGCAGGCTGGCGGCGGCAAGAGAAACGATCGAAGTCTTCATGATCCTGTACCCCTATTTCCGTATTGCTAACAGTTTTGCGAATCAAAAGCGATAAGTCAACGAGACACTGCCGTTGCGCCCCGGCTGGGTGAACGCGTCGGCGATCGTCGTGGTGCTGGCGAGGCCGCGGACATCCGACCACCAGGCGTATTTGGCGTTGGTAAGGTTGAACACCCCGCCGCGCAGCGTCACCGGCCCCAGGTTCACGAAAGCGGTGGCATCGAGAATGGTGAACGCGCCGGGGCGGAAGCACGACGGCGTGCACACCCCGGTGCTGCGCTCGTCGGACTTGCGCGCGCTGTGCGTGCCGATCAGCTGCCCGCCAAACCGTCCCGCCTTGTCGCGCCAGCCGATCCCGGCGACCAGCTTGAGCGGGTCGACCGTGGCCAGCGGCACCTGCGTGCCCGCCGCAGGATCGATAACATCGCCCCTGGCATAGGAAATGGCCAGCTGGCCGGTGATGCCGTTGGTACCGCGCAGGTCCATCCGGGCTTCTGCCCCCTCCACCTTGACCCGGTCGAGGTTGATGAACTGGAAGATCGCGGGATTGGCGGGCGTGAAGCCGCCACCGACCACCTCCTGGCTGATGAAATCCTTGTACCGCGCCGAGAATCCCGTTGCGCTAAGGCTCACCGCCTCGCTGACGAAACGGATGCCACCCTCGATGCTCTCGCTGCGCTCCGGCCCCAGATCGGCGTTGGGCCGCGAGGTATAGCCCTGCCCCAGATTCTCGAAGAACTGGTTGACCTGGCTGGGCTCGGGCGCGCGGAACCCCTGCGCGTAGTTGGCGAACAGCCGCACCTCCTCGGTAAGCTTGAGCACCGCGCCCATCTTGGGGCTGACCCGCTCGCCCGACTGGCTGGTGGTGGCGAAGTTCGGCGGCAGCAAGGGATCGGCCTGCGGGGTGAGCTTGTAGTGATCGAACCGCAGCGCCGGGAACAGGGTGAGCGGCCCGACGCTGATCTCGTCGCCGAGGAACAGCCCGGTCAGCACATAATCGGTGACCGGAAACGCGCTCGATGGAAATACTTCGCCCGCAGGCGGCACGGTGCCGCCGCGCACGCCCTGCTGCCGGGTCCAGCTGGCATCGGCGCCAAAGACGAGCTTGTGCTGCAGCGGCCCGGTGGCGAACGCAGCGCGCCCTTCGGCGGAGAGCCCGTAGACGCGGTTGTCGAAGGTGTTGAGCCGGGTGCGGTCGGCCAGCGGGGTGCGGTCTTCCTGGGTGAACTGCCGGTCCTTGGCCGACTGCCAATAGGCGCTGACCCGCGCCATCTCGAGCGTGCCCTCGCCCTCCCAGATCCAGTCGCCCGCCACGCGCCAGCGCTTGCCGGTGTCGCGCGCGACCAGATTGTCGATGGTCGCCGAGCGGCCCGAGAGCAGATCGGTGACCAGCGCATTGTCGAGATATTCGCCGGTCAATCGGACCTTGTGCCCGCCTGCCGGATCCCAGACGATGCGCGCGGTGGCGGCGTTGCTGTGGCCGTCCTGCGGATTGGGGGTGGTGCGGTTGGCACCCAGCAAATCGTTGGTGCCGCGGTTGTCGAGTTCGTTGAAATCGCGGCGGCTGTAGGAGACCAACGCCGAGATGTCGCCGCTACGGCCCGCGAGAATCGCGGTGTGCGCGAATTCGTCGTCCGCGCTGGCGTATTGGCTGCGCACCAGCCCCGCGACCGCCTTGCCCTTGAGGATATCCTCGGGATCGCTGAGCGTGAAGCTGACCGCGCCAGCCAACCCATCGCTGCCATACAGCGCAGAAGCCGGACCGCGCAGGATCTCGACTGATTTGACGAGACCGATATCGACCGAATCGCCGCGACCCACGCTTTGCGCACCGAAGCTGAAGCCCATCGGCACGCGCACGCCATCGACCTGGATCAGCACGCGGTTGCCGCCGATGCCGCGGATGGTGAAGTCCTCGTTGCCCGCTCGGCCCGTGCTGCCCAGCGCGGCACCGAAGCGCGCAGGCTGGCGGCGAACGCTGACCCCGGGTTCGAACCGCACCAGATCCTTGATGTCGGTGGCGAGTTCGTCGGCGATCTCCTCGTCGCTCTTCGACGAGATGGTAACGGGCGCGTCATCAATGGTGATCGGGGTGCGGGTTGCCGAGACGACGATGGTGCGACCATCGCTCCCGGCCTCGGCATCCGCGTTCTCGGTTTCGGCTGCGAGCACAGAGCCCGGCTGCGTCGCAAAGGCGGCGCCGGGCGCGGCGCACAGGCCCACCAGCGCGACGGAACAGAACCAGCGTGTCATGAAATCCCCCTCTAATGCTATTGCTAGCGATTCGCATTAGCCTATGACGTCTTTTCCTTCAGCGGTCAATATGGATGGAGCGGAGGCTGCCGCAGGGCATGACAACAGGCTGCGCCACTCGGCACAGCAAGCAAGGTTACATTGGTAAAGAGTGCCAGGCGGTTATCCGCTGGCGAAGGTGGGTGCGAGGCGGGCGGCGCTCAGAAGCGCTCGCCGGTCTTGCGGCGCTTATCGCCACCACCGTTTTCGTGCATGTCGACATCGGGATAATGGCACGGACCGTTGACGCTCTTGCCCACCACCAGGAACACGCAATCCACATCGCTCTCGTTGATCAGGCAATGGCCGTTGCCATCGTTCTTGGGAAACGCAGCGACATCCCCCGCCACCAAGGGCGTGCGCCCATCATCGTCCACCAGCACCGCAGTGCCCGACAGGATCACCAGCAGCTCGTCCTCCTGCTCGTGCCAGTGCCGCTGCGCCGACCAGGCGCCGGGCTTGAGCACGACATGGCTGGCGCCGAAATCGGTGAGCCCAGCAGCGGGAGACAGGCGGCGATACCAGCGCCCCTGCACGACATCGGCGAGGTGTTCGGGATATCCCGTGGCGTTGGTTTGCGGAACCGCTTGCAGGTCGACTTTGGGCATGCGGCGATGCTAATGCAGGCGCAGACAACAAGAAAGCCCCCATGACCGACACCGCCACTCTCGCCGCTTCCCCGCTCGAGCTTGCCAGCCGTCTGATCGCCTGTGAAAGCGTCACCCCCGCCACCGGCGCGGTGTTCGGCTGCCTTGAAAGCATGCTCGACCCCCTGGGGTTCGATGTCACCCGCTTCGTCTGCGGCGAGGCGCCCGACGGGCCGGTCGAGAATCTGCACGCGATCCGGCGGCCCCTGGGCGATGCGGGACGGCATTTCGCCTTTGCCGGACATCTCGACGTGGTGCCGCCGGGCAAGGGCTGGGCCAGCGATCCGTTCGAGCCTGTGGTGCGTGGTGACCTGCTCCACGGACGCGGCGCGGTCGACATGAAGGGATCGATCGCAAGCTTCGTCGCGGCGGTTGCCGAAATTCCGCGCGAGACCGGCACGATCAGCCTGATCATCACCGGCGACGAGGAGGGCCCTGCGGTTTATGGCACCCGCGCGCTGATCGACCTGATGCAGACGCAGGACACGGTGCCCGATCTGTGCCTGGTGGGCGAGCCGACCTCGGTCTCGCGGCTGGGCGACATGGTCAAGATCGGGCGGCGCGGATCGGTGAACATGTGGATTCGCGTGGCTGGCCAGCAGGGCCATGTCGCCTATCCGCACCTCGCCGACAATCCGATCCCGAAGCTGGTGGCGATCCTTGCCGAGATCGAGCAGATGGTACTCGACAATGGCACCGACTGGTTCCAGCCGAGCAACATCGAGATCACCGATCTGGCGGTGGGCAACCCCGCGCACAATGTCATCCCCGCCGGGGCAGAGGCGCGGATTTCGATCCGATTCAACGACCTGCACAGCGGATCGTCACTGATCGAGCTGATCAGCGGCATCGCCGGGGCGATGGGGGGAAGTGTCGAGGCAAAAATTTCAGGCGAGGCGTTCCTCACCCCGCCGGGCGAGTTGTCCAGCATGATCGCCGACGCCATACGCGCCGAGACCGGGCTCGAGACCGAGCTGTCCACCACCGGCGGCACATCGGACGCGCGCTTCTTGTCGCGGATCTGCCCGGTGGTCGAGTTCGGGCTTTGCAACGCGACGATGCACAAGCTCGACGAGGCGGTGGCGATTGCCGACCTGGACACGCTCGCGCGGATCTACCGCCGCGTGGTGCTGGGGGCTTTGGTGGGGACGAGCTGATCTTTCTCATTCCTGCGACCGCGGGAATCCCGCTTTTCCGTCAGCCTTGCGCAGAAGCGAGCCCCCCGCGTTTGAGGGGGTGGCGGTATGGAACTGTGGTGAGAAGCTGCCAGGTCAGTGCGCGGCGTCGCCGCTCACCCATTCGACCCATTCGGGGAAGAACACCGGCGCGCGCAGCGACCAGCCGGGCGCGGTGGCGGCAGCCTCGCTGATCGACTGGAGCAGGATCTTGCGGCGGTCGGGCTGGATCTGCGGCAGCGCGGCCGCGGCGCAATAGGCCGATGGCAGCCAGGGCCGCACATCTGCGCCCAGCAGGCGTTCGTACAGGAAGCGGAACGACGAAAAGCTCTCGATCCGGCCCTGCGCCAGATCGAACGCCGCCAGCCGCACCAGCAGCGCCATAAAATGCTCGAACCCGTCCTCGTGCGGCGCATCGGGCACATTGCCGCGCAACAGCTTCAAATCCTGGTAGACGAGATAGTGCATGCGGATCGAGGCGGTTTCCTCGGCGTTGCGCGCCCAGCGCTTGAACGCATCCTCGCGCGCCAGCCCGATATCGAGCGCGCGCTTGATATAGCGCTGCGCCCCGGGCGAGAAACTTGCGAACTCGCGCAGTTCCGCCAGCGTCAACGCCGCCGATGAATTGCCCGATGCTGCGCCGGGATGGCTCGCCATGCCGCATTCTCCTTGCCTTTCCGCAAGCAGATGTGCCGCAGCGGAATGGCCAAGGTTGATCACAGCATGGTTAGGATAGGGTTAACCATGCCGTTTCAATCCTCCCCGAGCTGGCCGGGGGAGGATTTGTAGGTCACTCCACCTGCCCCGAGAGCGCGTCGAGCATCGGACGGATCGGGCTGAGATCATAGCCTGCATTGGCGGCGACGCGGCTGAGCTCAGCCGGACTCCTGCCCTGCTTGGCCTGTGCCAGCGACCACAGAAGCGTCGAGCGGGTCCCCGAGCGGCAATAGGCCAGCACCTTGCCGCCGCTGCCCTCCGCCTTGCCCAGCGCCGCGATCATCGCATCGACCTGCGGGCCGGAGAACCCGGCATGGGTGACGGGGATGGCGACATAATCGATCCCCGCCGCCTCGGCGGCCGCGGCGATGTCCGCGCCCTGCGGGGCCGACGGATCCTCGCCATCGGGGCGGTTGTTGATGATCATCGTCACGCCCTGCGCCTTGGCAGCGGCAACCTGATCGATCGAAATCTGCGGGGAAACCTCGATGGTTTCGGTCAGCGGAGTAAACATTTTCTGGTCTTTCATGGCGGAGGCGGCAGAGGCAGACGGGGCGGCGGAGAGCGAGGCGAGGATCGGCGGCATCTGGACCGGAGAGCGCTCGCCCTGGCTGCGGTCCTTGCAGCCGGGCAGTGTGGCGAGGCTGGCGGCCAGCATCAGCGACAGGGCAAGCGACCTTTTCATATCGTCTGTGCCTCTTCCTTCTCGCGCTCCAGCGCCTGGCGCTGCCACATCGCGGCGTAGAGCCCGCCCTTGCGGAGCAGTTCGCGGTGCGACCCCTGTTCGGCGACGCGACCCCTGTCCAGCACGATGATGGTATCTGCATGGGTGACGGTAGACAAGCGGTGCGCGATCACCAGCGTCGTTCGCCCCTGCGCCAGCGACCCCAGGGTGTCGAGAATCTCTGCCTCGGTGGCGCTGTCGAGCGCCGAGGTCGCCTCGTCGAAGATGGTGAGCGGCGGGTTCTTGAGGAGCGTGCGCGCAATCGCGACGCGCTGCTTTTCGCCACCCGAAAGCTTGAGCCCGCGCTCGCCCACCTCGGTATCATAGCCCTTTGGGAGCGATTCAATGAAGGTGCCGATCGCCGCGCCATGCGCCGCGCGGACGATTTCGTCCTGGTTCGCGCCCTCGCGGCCATAGCCGATATTGTAGCCGATGGTGTCGTTGAACAGCACGGTATCCTGCGGCACGATCCCCAGCGCCGCGCGCAGCGATCCTTGCGTCACCCTCGCGATGTCCTGCCCGCCGATCAGGATGCGCCCGCCTTGCGGATCATAGAAGCGGAACAGCAGCCGCGCGATGGTCGACTTGCCCGCGCCCGAGGGCCCGACGATCGCCAGCGTCTGCCCCGGCTCCACCTTGAAGCTGAGGCCGTGCAGGATCTGCCGGTCGGGATCATAGCCGAAATCGACATTCTGGAACTCGACCGAGGGCAGCGCGCTGTCCAGCGCCGGCGCGCCTGGGATGTCGACGATCTCGGCGGGCGTATCGATCAGGTCGAACATCGCGGCCATGTCGACCAGCCCCTGGCGGATCGTGCGATAGACCATGCCGAGCAGATCGAGCGGGCGGAACAGCTGCATCAGCAGCGTGTTGACCAGCACCAGATCGCCCACGGTGAACAGGCCCTGGCTCCACCCCCAGATTGTATAGGCCATCGCGCCCGCCATCATCAGGTTGGTGATCAGCGACTGGCCGACATTGAGCAGCGCCAGCGAGTTTTCGGACTTCACCGCAGCGTTGGCATAGGTGCGCGCAGCATCGCCATAGCGCTTGGCTTCGCGCGTCTCGGCGGTGAAATACTTGACCGTCTCGTAGTTGAGCAGCGAATCCACCGCGCGGCCCAATTGCTTGCCATCCAGCGTGTTCATCGTCTCGCGCAAGTGGTTGCGCCAGTCGGTGACGATGCGGGTGAAGCCGATGTACAGCGCGACCATGGCCACCGTCGCCAGTACCAGGCCGATGCCGAAGTTGATCCAGAAGATCACCAGCACCGCGATCAGCTCGAGCACGGTGGGCGCGATGTTGAACAGCAGGAAATACAGCATCACGTCGATGCTCTTGGTACCGCGCTCGATGACCTTGGTCACTTCGCCGGTGCGGCGGGCAAGGTGGAAGCGCAGCGACAGCGTATGCAGCTGGACGAAGACGTTCTCCGCAAGCGTCCGCGTCGCCTCCTGCCCGACGCGCTCGAACACCACGTTGCGCAGATTGTCGAACAGCACCGATCCCAGCCGCGCCGCGCCATAAGCGAGCACCGCGGTGATCGCCACCATCGCCATGGTGGTGCCGTCGATGGTCATGCTGTCGATCGCGGCCTTGTAGGCAAAGGGCATCGACAGCACAGCCGCCTTGCCGAGCAGCACCATCAGCATCGCGCCGCAGATGCGCAGCTTCAGGTCGGGCCGGCCATCGGGCCACAGATAGGGCAGGAAGCGCGCGAGCGTCTGCCGCATCGCGGGCTGTTTACCGCTCGGAGCGGGTGACGCTGTGTGGAAGGAGTGCATGTCTTTGCCTCGATAGGGTCGAACCCCCAAGGTTCCAAGCCCTCAGTCAGAAAAAGCACCGATCTGGAGAGGTGAAACTACGTGTAACGGTGAAAAGCCGGGTTTCTTGGGCGAGACGCGGATTTTCATGTCACGTCCAATTGCAAAGTTACATTCAACTATATATCGTCTGCGTTTCACAAGTGCGGACATGATAAAGGTTCAGGGCGCTTCATCCGCAAGAAATGGCGACAGGCAACCCCGAAGGGACTGCATCACGTGAGCGCGCAACCTGACAGAATCGCTTTGCTAAGCGAACTGGCACTGGTGATGCAATCGCCCGAATTTGTGCGGTCTCCGGTCCTGCGCAGACTTCTCGAATATCTTGTCGATCAGACGCTCGCGGGCCATGGCGCGCGGCTGAAGGCTTACCAGATCGCGGTCGAAGGGCTGGGCCGCAATGACAGCTTCGATCCGCAAAGCGACAGCTACCCCCGCGTTCAGGTCGGGCGCCTGCGCAAGATGCTCGATCTGCATTATGCCGCGCTGACCCCCGACCAGGCGCATGGCCGCCAGCGCATCGCCATTCCCGTGGGCCATTACAATGTCGAGCTGCTGCCGCTGACCACGGTATCGCCCGAACGGGCAGGTGCAGGTCCGGCGGCGGCGGATCCCCAGACTCCGGCGACGGGCGCTGCGCAGGCGGCCGATCCGGCAGCGGCAGCGACCCCGACGGTCCTGCCGATCCCGTCCTCGTCCGCATCCATGCTCCAGCCAGCCCCGCCACCGGTGCCGCAGGGAGTCGATCGCGGCTGGCTGATCTGGGCGTTGCCGGTGCTGATGCTGCTGGCGCTGCTCTATGTAATCTGGCTGGTGGCGCGACCCGATGCGGCCGACCGCGATCTCGCACGGCGCGACATGCGCCAGCAGGTCGCACATGTCACGATCACCACCGATCCGGCTGCGGGCAATGACGATCTCGATACCGTCGCGCAGATCGCCGAGATGCAGCTGCAGCGCTTCGAAATGCTCGCTGTCAGCATGGGGTCGCATTCCGACAGTCCGGCGATGCGCGATGCCGCGCGCGAATATCAGCTGCTGCTGCGCGGAGGCGGCCGCCAGCAGGGGGCCTCGCCCGAACTGCTGTTCCTCACGCTGCGCCATGGCGCCACCGGCACCACCTTGTGGTCGTACGAGCTGCCGCGCAACGGCAGCCGCCTGACCGCACCGGATTTCGAGCAGGCAATCGGATCGGGTATTTCCGCCATCGCCCGGTCGGGCGGGCTGATCGCGCAGCACCAGCGCAAGCTGATCGGCAACGACACGAGCCCGGGCTATCCCTGCCTGATCCAGTATGATGCCTTCCGCCAGCAGCGCGATCCGGCGTTGCGCCCGGCGCTGGAAAAGTGCCTCGCCCGCTCGCTCGAGGCTTATCCCGACGAACCGCTGTTCCTGCAGGCGCAGTCCTATCTTGCGCTGTCCAGCCCGCAAGCCGGTCGGCTGACGCCGCTCGTCCCCTCCAAGCGCGGCAGGGACCTGGCCGAGGCCGCGCTGCAATTCGATGGCCGCTCGTCGCTGGCGCAGATCGCGGTGGCGCGTTCGGCGCTTGCGCGCGGCAATTGCCCCCGGGCGATCGCCTTTGCCCGCCGCGCGGTGGAGAGCAACCCGCTCGAGCCCGACACGCTGGGGCTGGCAGGCACCTTCCTGCTGTCGTGCGGGGACACGCAGGGCGCCGAGCCGGTGCTCGAGCGCGCGCTGACCATGAACAGCGAACCGGGCGGCTATCAGATCGCATCGCTGGTGATCACCCGCCAGCTCAACGGCAAGGCGGCATCGGCGATGGATCTGGCGATGCGTGCGGATTCGCGCGACAAGGCCACCCAGCCCAACTTCCTGCTCGCCAAGGCGCTGTCGCTGGCGGCCAATGGCCGGACGCAGGAGGCGCGGCGCAGCTGGGGCGAGCTGGAAAAGCTGGTGGGGGTCGATCCCGGCACGCCCGCCCCGGACATCCTCGCGCGCTTTGCCATTTCGCCATTTTTCAGCCGACGCATGGTCTCCGAAGCCGAACGCGTCGGCCTGATCGCGCCTGCAGTCTGACCGGCGCGGCGTGAAGCGCGAACAGCAATCCTGATTAATGGGAAATTTCCCCAACTGTCAGCATCCGTTCATCTCGCAAAAACCCTGCTTCACAGTCAAGGCACTGATTTAGCTTTGTTTTTCAAACTGGCACGCCCTGTGCAATGTGTCTGGCATCTCCGGCCAACCCGGTCGGAACCGACAGAAACACATGAAAGGACGTACCCATGACCATCTTCACCGCCGCCCAGAGCCAGCTGATCGCCGCCGCTCTCGCCATCGTCTGCTCCAGCGTCTTCATCGCTGCCAGCGTCATCCCCGGCGCGATCGTCTGATCCGCGCACACCTCCACAACCCCATTATTTGAAAAGGACATTCTCATGAACATTCTCGCAACCGCTCTCGCCACGATCTGCTCTGCCGTTCTGATCGCCACCAGCGTCCTGCCCGGCATGATCGTCTGAACCACCCACACTTCCACTCACCAGATACAAGGAAATCCCGTCATGAACCTCATCGCTACCCTGCTCGCTGCCGTCTCGTCCTTCGTGCTCATCGCAGCCAGCATCGGCCCCGGAACGATCGTCTGATCGCCCGCAGGATCAACCCCGCACAAATCGTCAAGGAATATCCCATGTTTATCGCCGGTCTTGAAAGCATCCAGGGTCAGCTGTTCACCACCGTTGTGGCGATCGTGACCTCGTCGATGTTCATTGCCGCCAGCCTGGCGCCCAGCGCAATCGTCTGAGCCGAAGCGCGCTCAGCCCGATACGACCAGCGCCGCGAGCGCCCGGCCAGAGGTCCAGGCACTCTCGATCCGGGGCCCGACCAGCCAGTCGCCGCACAGCCCCAGCGATCCATCCCACAACGCCGTCCTGCCTGCAGAGCCCGACATTGCATAGCGCCAACGGTGCGCCTGCACCGACAGGGTCGCAGGCAACACGCCACCGGCCATTGCTGCAAGCTCTGCCAGCAGCAGCGCGCTGACCGCCTCGGCTTCGTCTTCCAGATGCGCCGTCGACCAGTCAGGCGAACCCTGCACCACCCAGCTTTCCGGCCCGGTCCGTCCCGGCTTGGCGCTGTTGCGCGCCGCCCAGCCGATCGCACCGCGGGTGCGCAGACAATCGTCCGCGATGGCGACCGGCGCATCGAATGCGGCCATCACCGTCCAGCAGGGCTGCGAGTGCGTTGCCTGCGCGAGCTCCGCCCAATCGAGCTGATGCACCGCCACCAGATCCGCCACCTGCTCTGCAGGAACTGCGACAATCACCGCATCGGCGGCTTCTGTGCCCTCGGAATGCCTGAGGCTCCACCCTTTCACTTCGCGCGCAATGCTTTCGATCCGGCAGGTCCAGCGCACCTGATGGTCCGCAGCCAGCGCCTTGATGATCGCGTTCATCCCCGGCGTACCGACCCAGGCATCCGCGCCCGCAGCCGGCCAACGCGCCGCAGACCCGCCTGCCTGCCAGCGGGCCACCTCGGCGGCAAAGTCCGGATCTCGCGCGGTGAAATATTGCGCGCCATGGTCGAAGAACGCCATACCCAGCGCCGTCTCGGTGCGGCGGATCGACATCCGCCCGCCCGGTCCGCGCGCCTTGTCGAACAGTGCGACCTCGTGCCCGGCGTGCTTCAGCGCGCCTGCCGCGGTCAGCCCGGCCAACCCCGCTCCGATGATGGCGATCTTCATGTCGGTTATCTCCGCAGCAGGAACACGGCGTGTTCGGCGAGCAGATTGGCCATGCCGCGCGAGGTCTGCTGGTCGCCCGAGAGGAACCATTCGCCATCGCAGGTCCAGCCGCGCTGCGCGATCAGCTCGCGGAAATCGTCGATGGTGACATGGTGGATGTTGGGGGTTTCATACCAGGCTTCGGGGATCAGCCGGGTGACCGGCATCCGTCCCTGGGTGAGCAGCGACATGCGGATGCGCCAGTGCGCGAAATTGGGGAAGCTGACGAACGCCTGCCGCCCGATGCGCAACAGCTCTTCGAGCACCTTGTGCGGCGCGCGCGCGGTCTGCAGCGTCTGGCTGAGAATCGCATAATCGACGCTGTCGGACGGATAGTCGACCAGATCGGTATCGGCATCGCCCTGGATCACCGAGAGCCCGCGGGTCACCGCCGCGCTGACGTTCGCCGGGTTCAGCTCCAGCCCGCGCGCGCGCACTTGGCGGCTGTCGCGCAGCGCCGCCATCAGCGCGCCGTCGCCGCAGCCGACGTCGAGCACCCGCGCGCCCGGGGTCACATTGTCGGCGATGATCCGCAGGTCCGGGCGCAGGCCGGTCACGTCGAAGCTCCGGCGCGCAAGAAGCCGTCGACGATCCGGTTCATCTCGGGGCATTCGAGCAGGAACGCATCATGGCCGAAGGGCGAGGACAGCTCGACAAAGCTCACCTCGGCGCCCGCAGCATTGAGCGCGTGAACGATGCGCCGCGATTCGGCGGTGGGATACAGCCAGTCGGTGTCGAAGCTGATCAGGCAGAAGCGCGTTTTCGTCCCCATGAACGCGCGCGCCAGCACGCCGTCATACAGCAGCGCGAGATCATAATAGTCCATCGCGCGGGTGATGTAGAGATAGCTGTTGGCATCGAACCGGTCGACGAAGCTGATCCCCTGGTGGCGCAGATAGCTCTGTATCTGGAAATCGGCATCGAAGCCGAAGCTGCTGCCCCCCGTCTGATTGGCGCAATCCTGGCCGGTCTTGTCCTGCAGTCTGCGCCCGAACTTCTCGGTCAGACCCGCTTCGGACAGATAGGTGATGTGCGCCGCCATCCGCGCGACCGCGAGCCCCGATGCGGGCACATCGCCATCGGCATAATAGGCCCCCTTGCGCCAGCGCGGATCGGCCATGATCGCCTGGCGCCCGACCTCGTGGAACGCGATATTCTGCGCCGAATGCCGCGCGGTAGAGGCGATGACGAGCGCGGCGCGCACCCGGTCGGGGTACAGCACCGGCCAGCTCAGCGCCTGCATGCCCCCCATCGACCCGCCGATGACGGCCGCGAGCGTTTCGATGCCTAGATAATCGAGCAGCAGCGCCTGCGCGCGCACCATGTCCGCGATCGACAGCACCGGAAAATCCATGCCCCAGGGCTCGCCGGTCGCGGGGTTGACCGTCGCGGGCCCCGACGAGCCCATGCAACTGCCGATGACATTGGCGCACACGATGAAATCACGCGCGGGATCGACCGGCTTGCCTGGACCCACCAGCCGCTGCCACCAGCCGGGCTTGCCGGTGATCGGGTGGGTCGACGCGACATATTGATCGCCGGTGAGCGCATGGCAGATCAGCACCGCGTTGCTCTTGTCCGCGTTCAGCGTGCCATAGCTTTCATAGGCGATCTCGACCGGCGCCAGCGCCGCGCCGCAATCGAGCGGCAGCGGACCGAGCAAAGTCACCCGCCGGTCCAGCCCGAAACGGGCGTCATCAAGGGGAGCAGAAGCGCTGGCCATGGCCCGTGCGATTGGCGGCAAGGTGGGCGGCTGTCAATGGGGGGAGGATTGGAACGAAGCCGTGGCGCCAAACCACCCTCGTAACCCTGAACCTGTTTCAGGGCCCATTTCTCCTCACGCGGCTTCGGTCCATTCGGCACGATGGGTCCTGAAACAAGTTCAGGATGACAGAAGGAGGGGCGCGCGGCGCAGCCTCACCGCACCCTGTTCTGCGTCCCCATCCCCGCCGTGATGAACAGCGCGGTCGCGGTGCCGTCGACATCCGCGGTATGCCACACCCCCGGCGGGTTGATCGCATAATCGCCGGGGCCAAGCTCGAGCGTCGTCACCGTGCCATCGGGATGTTCCTGATGCAGCGTCATCCGCCCCGCGGTGCACAGCACCACCTCGTCGCCCGCCGGGTGCATCTCCCACATCGTCCAGGGTGCATCGAAGGTGAACTGGGTGACCAGCCGCCCCTCGATGCCGTCGCTCGCGGTCCGTGCCTCGTAATCCTGGTACCATTCTGCCGCTCCATCCATCGGCGGCAGCGTAATGGCCTTTGCGCCAAGGCCCAGATGGACCGGATGGGTGGATATGGACCGCACCGTCATCGCATCCCCTCCTGCATCACCCTGCGAAGAAATTGAGCTCCAGCAACACGCCATTGGGATCGAGCGTGAAGATCTGGCTGAGGCCGATCGCATTCACCGTGTTGACCGAATACTCCGCGCCCCTCGCCTGCAGCCGCTGTTCCATCGCGTCGAACCCTTCGCAACGAAAGGCGATGTGGTGGATCGACCCGGTGGGCCCCGGCGCGACATCGCGCGGAAAGGTGCGCGGGCAATCCACGCTGTTGATGTGCACCACCGCCTGGCCATTGCGGTCATACGCCCATTGCGCGTTGTCCGGCGTCAGCGGCGGCGGCGCGTCGCGGATTTCGAGGTCGAGCAGCTCGGCATAGAAACGGGCGGTGACGGCCAGATCCTGCGCGATGATGTTGACATGATCGAGCCGCTCCACCGTCATCGCGCGTCTACTCCCACACCGCTTCGGGCGGCAGGCTCATCAGGATGGCGTCGATATTGCCCCCGGTCTTGAGCCCGAACAATGTCCCCCGATCGTGGATCAGGTTGAATTCGGCATAGCGCCCACGCCACACCAATTGCTGGTGCTTATCGGCGGGCGTGAATTCCTGCGCCATCCGCCTGCGCACCAATGCGGGAAAGATATCGAGAAATGCGCGCCCGACGTCCTGGGTGAACGCGAAATTGGCATCAAACGTCGGCTGGTCGGTGCATTCGAGATGATCGTAGAAGATGCCGCCTACGCCGCGGTGCACGCCGCGATGGGGGATATAGAAATAGTCATCGGCCCAGGCCTTGAACCTGGCATGATAGTCCGGATTGTGCGCATCGCACGCAGCCTGCATCCGGGCGTGAAAATCATCCGTATCTTCGGCGTAAGGCAGCGGCGGGTTGAGATCGGCTCCTCCGCCGAACCATGCCTTGGTGGTGACAAGGAAACGGGTGTTCATATGCACCGCGGGTACGTGCGGATTGGACATATGCGCGACCAGGCTGATTCCGGATGCAAAGAATCGCGGGTCCTCGCCCGCGCCGTTGATCGATTTGGCGAACTCCTCGCTGAACCGGCCCTCGACGGTCGAGACGTTGACTCCCGCCTTTTCGAACACCTTGCCCTTGATCAGCCCGCGCACGCCGCCGCCGCCATGCGATCCATCGGCCTCGGTCCGGTCCCATGCGGAATAATCGAACTCGGCGTCCGAGCCCGCCTCGCGCTCAATGGCGGTGAATTCGGCACAGATTGCATCGCGCAGGCTTTCGAACCAGCCCCGCGCCGCCACTCTCTGTTCAGTCCAATCGGTCATCATGCTCCCCTGCGCTGGCGTACGCCTTCATGCATCGCCCAGTTGCCGTGTCTGCCGCAGCGCCTCGCCAAGCGCAATCCCGGTTGCAACCGATATGTTGAGCGATCTGAGGCCGGGCGCCATCGGGATGGTGGTGGCAAGCTCGCACGCATCGCGGACATGCGGCGGCACGCCGGCGCTTTCCGACCCCATCAGCAGGATGTCGTCGTCGCGGAATTCGGTGCGATAGATGCTGGCGGGCGCATGCGCGCTCATCAGCACCAGCCGTGCACCCAAGCACTTGCGGAACGCCTGAAACGCCTCCCAGTCGGCATGCCGGCGCATTTCGGCCAGCGGCCCGTAATCCATCGCCGCGCGCTTGAGCCTCTTGTCGTCGAACACGAAGCCGCACGGTTCGATGATTTCTACCGGAACCGCCATACAGGCGCCCAGCCGCAAAATGGCCCCCACATTTCCGGCGATGTCGGGTTGGTACAGAGCGATGCGCATGCCCCTGCTTTAGCGCTGTCGACGGCCAAGTCACGCAGCCGATGGGCCGGTCGCGCAATTTTGTGCGCGCCATCATCCGTCATTCATGAAAACTATGCTGCGCCGCGCCAATTTCGTTGTTGGCAAAATGACGTTTTTGCGTCTATCAGGCCCCCAATCATGCGGACGGGCGAAGGGCAACGCCGTGCCATGCCGCTTTCAGCATCGAAAAAATCAATCAACTTTTCAATAGCTTGAGGGTCAGGTTAGCGACATGGCAGAACAAGTAACCATGAATCAAGACGGTAGCGCGGCCATCGAATCCGATGGTGTCCGTCGCCGTGACTTCATCAACATTGCAGCGGTCAGCTTTGCAGGCGTTGGTGCAGCCACGGTTCTTATCCCGCTGATCACGCAGATGGCGCCCAGCAAGGACGTCCTCGCCCAGGCCTCGACCGAAGTCGATGTTTCGGCGGTGGAACCGGGCCAGGCGATCAAGACCGTGTGGCGCAAACAGCCGATGTTCATCCGCAACCTGACGCCGGCCGAAATCGACGCCGCCAACAAGGTGGACGTGAACTCGCTGCGCGATCCGCAGTCGCTCGCCGACCGTACGCTGGAAGGCAAGACCAACTGGCTGGTCACGCTGGGCGTGTGCACCCATCTGGGCTGCGTGCCGCTGGGCGCGGCGCAGGGCGAGGTGAAGGGCGAGTTCGGCGGCTATTTCTGCCCTTGCCATGGTTCGCATTACGATACCGCTGCACGGATCCGCAAAGGTCCGGCCCCGACCAACCTTGTCGTGCCGGAATATGAATTCCTGTCTGACACAGTCATCAAGATCGGTTGAGGAGCATAGAAGATGAGCTTTTCCTGGGCCAAGCATTACGAACCGAAGTCCGATCTGACCAAATGGCTGGATCAACGCCTGCCGCTGCCGCGGCTGGTCTATGGCGCGATCGGCGCCGGCTATCCGGTTCCGCGCAACCTGAACTATTTCTGGAACTTCGGCGTTCTCGCCGGGGTCGCCCTGGTCATGCAGATCGTGACCGGCATCATCATGGCGATGCACTATGCGCCCAACGCATTGGTCGCCTTTGATTCCACGGAACACATCATGCGCAATGTCAACTGGGGCTGGATGCTGCGCTACGCGCACGCCAACGGCGCCAGCTTCTTCTTCATTGTTGTGTACATCCACATCTTCCGCGGGCTGTATTTCAGCTCGTACAAGGCCCCGCGCGAAATGATCTGGCTGCTCGGCCTGGTCATCTTCCTGCTGATGATGGCGACCGCCTTCATGGGCTATGTGCTTCCCTGGGGCCAGATGAGCTTCTGGGGTGCCAAGGTGATCACCGGCCTGTTCGGCGCGATCCCGCTGGTCGGCGAGCCGATCCAGACCTGGCTGCTGGGCGGATTTGCGCCCGACAACGCCGCGCTGAACCGCTTCTTCTCGCTGCACTATCTGCTGCCGTTCGTGATTGCCGGTGTCGTTATCCTGCACATCTGGGCGCTGCACATTCCGGGTTCGTCGAACCCCACCGGTGTGGAAGTGAAGTCGGAATCGGACACCGTTCCGTTCCACCCCTATTACACCGCCAAGGACGGCTTCGGCCTCGGTGTGTTCCTGATCCTGTTCTGCTCGGTGCTGTTCTTTGCGCCGAACTTCCTGGGCCATGCGGACAACTATATCCCCGCCAACCCGCTCTCGACGCCCGCCCACATCGTTCCCGAATGGTATTTCTGGCCGTTCTACGCGATCCTGCGCGCCTTCACCTTCGACTTCTTCATCGTGCCGGCCAAGCTGCTCGGCGTGCTGGCGATGTTCGCCTCGATCCTGCTGCTGTTCTTCCTGCCCTGGCTGGACCGTTCGCCGGTGCGTTCGGGCAACTATCGTCCGCTGTTCAAGATCTTCTTCGTGATCCTGGTGCTGGACGTGCTGCTGCTGGGTTATCTGGGTGGCGCGCCGGCTGAAGAGCCGTTCGTGATGCTCAGCCAGCTGGCTTCGGCTTATTACTTCGCGCACTTCCTGATCATCCTGCCGATCATCGCGAAGATCGAAAAGCCCAAGCCCCTGCCCTTCTCGATCACGGAAAGCGTGCTCGGCCGGGACAGCATCGGCACCGCTGGCGGCCCCGCGCTGCAGCCCGCCGAATAACGCCAGACGCTAAAAGGAAAGTCATTCGACATGATTCGCATTGGTGCATTTTTGGTGGGGTTGTTCTTCAGCGGCTGGCTGCTGGTCTCGTTCGGTGTGGGAGCGGTCGCCTATATCAGCGAGCCGCCGCAGGAAACCGCAGAGCATGCCTTCCACGAACACCCCAAGAAGCTGTCGCTGAGCAGCGACGGCCCGATGGGCAAGTTCGACCGCCAGCAGCTGCAGCGCGGTTTCCAGGTCTACAAGGAAGTCTGCTCAGCCTGCCATTCGATGCGGCTGGTTGCCTTCCGCAACCTGGGCGAGCTTGGCTATAACGAAGACGAAGTGAAGGCGATCGCCGCGAACTGGCCCGCCCAGACCCCGTCGATCGATCCGGCCACCGGTGAAGCCACGACGCGCAAGCCGCTTCCGGCCGACTTCATCCCTTCGCCGCATGCCAACGAAACCGCTGCCCGCGCAGCCAACAACAACGCCCTGCCGCCTGATCTTTCGCTGATCACCAAGGCGCGTCATGGCGGAGCAGCCTATATCTACTCGCTGCTCACCGGCTATCAGGAACCGCCGGCGGAACTCGCCAAGCGCTTCCCCGATGCCATGCCGGGACCGGGCCTGAACTATAACCCCTACTTCGCGAACCTGAACATCGCGATGGCCAACCCGCTGGGCAGCGATGGTATCGTCACCTATTCGGACGGCACCAACGCGACCCGTGAGCAGATGGCCAAGGACGTGGCAGCGTTCCTGGTTTGGACCGCAGAGCCCACGCTGGAAAAGCGCCACCAGACCGGCTGGGCCGTGCTGATCTTCCTGATCATCGCGACGGGCCTGGGCTATATGGCCTATCGCAACGTGTGGGCGGGCGTGAAACACTAAGCTTCGCATCGCTCCACCGCAGACAACCGATCCGGCCCGGAAGTGCAGACTTCCGGGCCGGATTGCATTTGGGGGGTGCGAGCGGGCGCTCTGCGGTGCGCTGCGGGCCGTGATGCCTGGCAAGAGCGGGTAGAGAGGTGATGCTGTGCGCTGGGGCCTTGGCCTCTCTCCTCGACGCGGCGAGCGAGGGAGCCGGGCACGCAAAAAGGCTAGGAACGAAGCAGCCACATCAAGCCGGGCGCGAACAGCGCATCGGGTGGCGGATGATGTGGGACTGGGCTCGGTGGCGCCGGGACCAGGGGCCCCTCTCAGCTTTCGTGCAGCGCCTGCCGCAAGCGCTTGCGGATCAGCCAGTCTTCCAGGATCCGCCCGGCGACGAACAGCACCGCAAAGATCGCGGCGAAGACATAGGCTGCGGTCGGCGAATGCTTCTTGTCCTTGGCCTTGTCCTTCGCCTTGTCCTTTTCGTCCTTTTTCGGCTTTTCGGGGGCCGGTGCGCCAAGGAACTGATCGATCGGGTTCAGCGTCTGGACCTTCTTGTCCTTCGCCTCCTGCTTGGCCTTTTCGGCCTTCAGTTCGGCCTCGGTCGGGGGGCCTTCCAGCACGCCGATACCCACGATCATCTGGCCGAAGGCGATGAACAGCAAGGGCGCGAGCAAGCAAAACAGCAGCGCGCGGCTGTACAGCCGATAGCGCAGCACCGCGCCGTCCGCGCCCTGTTCGATCTGCAGCGCTCCTGCATCGAAGATCGACATCCTGTCCTGCGCGGCCTGGTCCTTCTTGGTGAACACCAGGGTCTCGCCGCTGCGCTCGCAGCTGGTGCCGGGCTGCTGCAACAGCGGATCAAGCCTCGCAAACGCCTCTTCCCCCGACTGGCCCGGCGGCAGGGGAACGCTGCCCCGGATGTTCCAGAGCCAGTCGATGAAGCGCAGGTTCATCTGAAATCCCTGCAACAAGGGTGTCTGAGGATGAGGGCTATGGTCGCCGAGCGACTGGGCCTGGTCGATCATTCAGCCGCAATCGCATTGCTGTCGGCAAAGGGCGCGTCCGGCGTGGCCTCGCGCTTGCCGAAGCGCTGCTTGGTCGTCTTCCAGCCTTCGGTGAAGGGGAACAGCATCTGTTCGCGGATCGACATGCGGCGGCCGCCTTCCATGCCCAGCAGTTCGGCCTCGCCGTCGACACAGGTACCGAAAATCCTGTCGATGAAGATGAAGTTGCTGGCATAGTTGCTGCGCGTCGCCTCGAAATCCTGCGAGTGGTGCAGGCTGTGATGCTCGGTGGTGTTGAACAGGAAGCGCCACCAGGCCGGCGTGTTGAACCGCACGTTGATGTGCTGATACACCCCGATCGACATGCCGATCGCGCCCGCGAGCAAGGCTGCCCGCGGCAGGAAATCGAACAGCCCGCCAATGCCAAGGCCGATCAGGAAGAGCTCCACCGGGTTGCCCACCGCGCCCTTGTTGATGTTGAGCTGGGTGATGTAGTGGTGCACCGAGTGAGTCAGCCACAGCGGGTACCAGTTGTGCATGCCGCGGTGCATCCAGTACTGGCCGAAATCGAACATGAACAGGATCAGGAACGCCTGGACCAGCAGCGGCAGGCCGGTGAACCAGCTGAATTTGCCCCAGTCATAGGTGCTCAGCAGCGATTCGATCAGCACATCGCTGCCGATGTAATTGTCGACCATGTTGAGGATGGTATAGCCCAGCCCGACATAGAACAGGTCGGTGACCAGCTCCTTCCAGGTCAGCTGCCAGCTTTCGAAGCGCGGGTTGACCCATTCGAGCACCAGCAGCAGCACGCGGAACGCGATGCCGATGCCGATCGCGGTCGAGGCCTTGGCGATCGAGTTGGGGGCGTAATACCAGAACAGCACCATCGCGAAGAGAACCGCAGGCTGGAAATAGGTGAAGACGAACTGCTTGACCGGCCCGCCCTGCACCCGCGGGATGTTTTCCCAGCCGATGGTGACCGGCGATTGCCCGCCGATGATGCGATTGCCTACGCGAACTCCGTCCATATGCCTGTACTCGCAGTTGCTGACCCGGTGACCTTGGATAAGCCGCAGAAAACCGGGGCATCAGGATGATGAAATTCAACTTACCGTCGTGAAAACCGCCCCATCACGCCAGATGGCAATGCGGTATAGATCCCATAGATCTGGTCTATGTCGTCACTCCGCACGGGCACCCACCGGCATGATGATGAAGTGGTCGTGCACCTGGCCCTGGTCGGGCACGTCGAGCCTGGCGGTGAGCCCCTGGCGCAGCTCGGCGATCGCGGCAGCGGGCAGTTCCAGCGCATGTTCGTCGGGGTGGCTTGCCACCTCGTGGGCATAATCTCGCCCCGGCGTCCGGGTCATCTCGATATGCGCGCCCAGCACCGCGCGGATCGGGTGCCGTTTGGCAAAGGCCGCCAGCCGGTCGATGCTCTTGCGGTTGTCGCCCAGGAAGTTGACCGGAATGTAGAGCCGTCCGGGATAGAGCGTGTCGCCCGAAATCAGGAGTTTAAGCTGCGGATCATAGACCATGATCGCGGCGGCCTGATGCCCGGGGGTTGCCAATATGCTGAGCGCGCGGCCACCCAGATCGAATGTCGCAACATCCCCGGGCCAGGGATCGATGCCGAAGAACGCCGCGACATCCGCCGGCTTCAACCCGACGACCACCGTGCCGGGCCGCTTTGCGAACGCGGCGTCCGCAGCGATATGGTCCCCATGGGAATGGCTGTGCGCGACGATCAGCGGGATCGCGCTGCGCTTGTGCGCGATCAGCCATTCGGCGATCAGCCGGTCGACGGTCGGCACGATCTGCCCACCGTCCGCGCCGCTGTCGATCAGCAGCACCTTGTCGCGCCCGAACAGCAGATAGAGGAACGGCGCCTCGAAATTGCTGTGGACCGACTGGCGGATGACGAAGGTATCCGCGTCGAGCGCCTGGACCTGGGTGGCGGGTTCCGCGCCGTTGGTGCCGTCGATCCAGCGCTCGGCAAACAGCCGGGCAGGCGCTGCGGTTTTTGCCCCGGCTGGCGGGGTGCCTGCCAGACACCCCGCCAGCAGAACCGCCGCGCCCAGCCTGATGAAAGGTTGCAGACCCGACACCCGCGCGGCTCAGTACTTGAACCGCGCTTCGATGCCGAAGGTGCGGGGGTTGATGACGTTCTGCCGGAAATAGCGCAGCCGCACGCCATCGTTCAGGCCGACGCGTGACCGGTCGTTGGAAACCGAGCCGACCGCATATTTGTCGAAGATGTTGCCCGCGAACACGCCGATGCTGAACTTTTCGGTGTCATAGAACACCGATGCACGGTGCGTGGTGAAACTGGGCAACTTGTCGCCAAAGGCACGGTCCCAGCCAATACGGGTGACGACGCTGCCGCGATAGGTTGCGGTCCAGTCGGCAACGATGCTGCCCTCACCCAGGGGTGCCGTATAGGTGGCCCCGAGACTGCCGCTGTTCCTTGCCGAGCCGGGCAGGCGGTCGCCCGCAAGCGCATCCAGCCGGATGGGACGGCTTGGATATATTCCGGCGGGACTGTTGACCGCGATGAGCGCGGGAACATCCTGTGTGAGCCTCGCATCCAGATAGGCATAGGTTCCCTGGATCGACACACGTGGAACCGGCCGCAGCTGGAACGAGGTTTCAAATCCTTCGGCCTTGCCCTTGCCGCCATTGACGGTGATCCCGACAACCCCGTTGATGGTCGCAGAACCGACCTGAATACCGTCCCAGTCGATCGTGAACGCATTGGCGTTGACCGTCAGCATTCGGTCGAAAAGCTGCGCGCGGACGCCAATTTCAATGTTCTTGGTTGTATCCGGCAGGAACTGTTCCTCCTCCGGCAGAGCGCACACCGCCTGTTGGCCTGGTACCAGTGGTCCGCAGGGTGCCACAGAGTTGGGACCGCCAACGCGATAGCCCTTGCTGTAGGTGGCGTAGAGCATGATGTCGGGCGTGAAGTTGTAGGAACTGTTGAACTTCCACACCCAGCCATTGGCCCCGGCATCCCCGCCAGCCGGCGGCAGATCGAAAGGACTGATGGGATCGCCCAGGATGGGCAGCACTGCGCGGCCCGCAATGGACGAAGTATAGTCATAGTAGCGCGCGCCTGCCGTTACCTGCCATTCAGGCGTGATCCTGAAGGTGCCCTCACCGAAGATCGCCTTTTCGGTCACTTTCGACCGGGTGAAGGCTGCATATTCGACCTCGTCTGGATTGGGCTGCGTTCCGAACGCTATGAAGGGGTGGTTGGGCAGGCGTTCACGACCAAAGCTGTCGAGCCTCTGTTCGTTGTAGAAACCGCCGAGAACCCAGTTGAATGGGCCGCCATGGCGCGAGACGAAGCGGATTTCCTGGTTGAATTGCTTGCGGCGATTCTGGTTCTCATTGAAGCCCGCAAAGGCCGGGAACGATTCATAGCCATAATCGAGGTCAAGCAGCAGGTCGGTAATGTCGCTGCTCGTGTTGTTCTTGACATCGGTATAGGCGGTGGTCGCGACCAGATCGGCAATATTGCCGAGATTGGCGTTGATCTCGACGCTGGCAAGGTGCGCCCGGCGCTTGACCGGCTCGAGAAAGCGGACCGCGCTTTGATACCGACCGGTGCCAAACACGCCATCGCTGTTGTACTGGCCGCCATCGGTCTTGGTCTGCTGGAAGGCGTAAGTGAGGATGACCTTGAAGTCTTCGCTCGCCTGATACAGCAACTGGTTGCGGGTGGTGATGGTCTTTTCGAAATTGACGTCGTTCTCGCGCCGCAGATTTGCCGCATAGCCTGCCGGGGTGACGAAATTGGGCCCGTTGGGCTGAGGCAGCGAAATGCCGGGACGCTGCACCAGCAGCGGATAGTCGATAAAGCCGGGGTCGAAATAATATCCCGTGGCCGACCGAAACGCGAGGTGATCCTTGATGATCGGGATGTTGATAACCGCGTCAGCCTGATAGCCCAGATCGCCGCTATGCTGCTTGGCGTAGAAGCGGCCGTGCACCTCGCCTTCGAAACGATCGAGGTTGGGCCGGTTGGGGATGTTGCGGATGGCACCTGCCAGGGTGCCGAGGCCGTACAGCGTCCCTTGCGGACCCAGCAGGACTTCCACGCGGGCAATATCGATCAGCTTGAAATCGTAATAGAGCGGGACTTCTCCCAGATAGATGCCAAGCGCGTTGTCGAAGGAATCCCCGGTCGCGCTCGAATCCGACGCATTGAGACCGCGCAGCACGATGCTGCCGGTGGAACTGGGCCCGGTATCGACGATGGTGAGACCCGGTGTGAAATCGGAGATGTCGCGAACGTCATCGATCCGCTGCTTTGCCAGCTCGTCCGCGCCGATCGCGCTGATGTTGATCGGCACATCCTGCAGCGAGGTCGCGCGCCGGGTTGCGGTGACGACGATGGTGTCGGCGCTGTTCGGGGCTTCGGATTCCTGCGCGGAATCCTGCGCGAACGCGGGACCGGTGCCAAAGCCCATCAGCATGGTTGCGCCAAGCAGTGTGTTGCGGAACATTTTTCGTGTCATTCGGACCCCCCTTATCGGTGAGCCTTTCGTGTGAATGACATCCTTCCCCTCTGGCGCTCTGGCTAGGCCGGCACCTTGTCGGCCGTGTTCCGGCCCTTGTTTTTGAGACAGAAATCGCCCCGGCATTTGATTGCCGGATATCTGGCAAGGTGCCCTCCCAGGTCACCATGACCGCCTGCGAGGTTAAGGCTGCAGACCCGTGCACCCGGCTGATACCCGGCGGCGTGCATCAGCAGCACATCGCCGAAAAGAGCATCAACTGAGGCCTGGCCTTGGTCCACTCACCCTCGCTTGGAACTATCGGTTTTCTTTCACCCGCCATCGCAGAAACGATGTGCTTAACGGTATGGATATTACGTAATGCGTCAAGCGTAATATTTTTGCACCTGCTCAGTATGAACGAATTTCATGCTGCAGCGCACAAAATGACGCTTTTCCAAGCCGTTGCTCTGTCTCCGCATATGTCCGGAAATGCCCGTTTGAGGCGCGGGGTGAGGGAACAAGATCGCCGCACCGAATCACTTTGGCCGATTTGCAACACCCGGCCCCCTTCGACTCGCTACGGCGGCTATCTCCCGAATTTGCCGGGAAAATGGTCTTCCGGGTGCGCTGCTGCAACAGCTCAGGCAAGCCGAGACACCGCCTCCGACGTGCAGCGCGCGCGCCATCTTCGGTATTACGCTTTTTTCTGCGGGTAATATTTTTAGATGGACAACCGCCACAACTCTGCGATGCTGCGCTGCGAAAGGGGATCGAATCATGATGAGGCTTTTGGGCAAACTCGGCACTGCAGTGCTGATCGCAGGGTCTCTCATGCTGGCAGCCTGTTCGCAGGGCCCCGATCCCAAGACTGAAGCAAAGACCGAGTTCACCATCGGCTGGTCGATCTATGCCGGCTGGATGCCCTGGCCCTATGCGCAGCAGGCCGGCATCGTGAAGAAATGGGCGGACAAATACGGCATCACGATCAACCTGGTGCAGGTCAACGATTACGTGGAATCGGTCAACCAGTACACCGCGGGCAAGTTCGACGGGGTGACCGTCACCAACATGGACGCACTGACCATCCCGGCAGCCGGCGGCAAGGACACCACCGCGATCATCGTCGGCGATTATTCGAACGGCAATGACGGCATCCTGCTCAAGGGTGCAAATTCGCTCGCCGCGCTCAAAGGCCGCCAGGCCTATCTCGTCGAGCTGTCGGTCTCGCACTATCTGCTGGCGCGCGGGCTCGACAAGGCGGGACTGAAGGCGCCCGATGTCAAGACCGTCAACACCTCGGACGCCGATATCGTCGCCGCCTTCGGTGCGCCCGATGTCACCGCGGCGGTCGCGTGGAACCCGCAGCTTTCGGTGATGAAGGCCGAGAAGGGCGTGAACCTGGTGTTCAGCTCGGCCGATATTCCAGGCGAAATCCTCGACCTGATGGTGGTCGACACCGCCACGCTCAAGGCCAACCCCAATCTTGCCAAGGCGCTGGTCGGTATCTGGTACGAAACCGTCGCGCTGATGCAGCGCCAGGATGCCGAAGGAAAGGCCGCGCGCGCTGCGATGGCCAAGCTTTCCGGCGCCAGCCCAGAGATGTTCGACAGCCAGCTGGCGACGACCTTCCTCTATGCCGACCCCAAGTCAGCGCTCGCCGCGACCACCTCGCCCTCGCTGGTCGAGACGATGACTTTGGTGCGCGACTTCAGCTTCTCCAAGGGCCTGTTCAAGGGCGCGAGCTCCGCCGACGATGTCGGCATCGGCTTTCCCGGCGGCAAGACATTGGGCAATCCCGACAGGGTGACGTTGCGCTTCGACGACAGCTTCATGAAGCTCGCCGCCGACGGCAAGCTCTGATCGGTCGGCGGCGGCAGGAGAGACAACGGGCATGCGCTGGGTCAACCTTCATCTGAGCCGCGGCCAGCGCGTCCTGCTGGGGGCAGCGCCGATCGTGCTGCTGATGCTGGTCTATCTGGTGATGGCGGCGCAGCGCCATGCCGACAACCCCATGGACAAGATCCTGCCGCTGCCCGGCGCGATGATCACCGCCATGTCCGCGCTGATGTTCCAGCCGGACCAGCTCACCGGGCAGCTCACCTTCTGGGTCGATACGCTTGCCAGCCTGCAGCGGCTGGGGCTGGGCCTGGGGATCGCGACGATCACCGCGCTGGTGGTCGGGCTGGTGCTCGGCGTGCTGCCACCGGTGCGCGCGACCTTCGGCCCGCTGGTCACCGGCATCGCGGTGATCCCGCCGATCGCATTGCTGCCGATCCTCTTCATCGCCTTGGGGCTGGGCGAGACCGCCAAGGTGGCGCTGATCGTCATCGGCATCGCGCCCGTCATGGTGCGCGATATCGCAGCGCATGTCGGCGCGCTGCCGCCTGAGCAGATCATCAAGGCGCAGACCCTGGGCGCAAGCTCGTGGCAGATCATGATCCGAGTCGCGCTGCCCCAGGCGATGCCGCGGCTGATCCATGCGGTGCGCATGGCGCTGGGTCCGGCCTGGGTGTTCCTGATCTCGGCAGAGGCGATCGCCTCGGACGTCGGGCTTGGCTACCGCATCTTCCTGGTACGCCGCTATCTGTCGATGGACGTCATCATCCCCTATGTCGCGTGGATCGCGTTGCTCGCCATCCTGATGGATGCGGCGCTGACCTGGACCGGCAGGCGGGCGTTTCCCTGGGCGACGGGAGCCAGCCATTGACCGAGCCTGTGCTTCCCGGCCCGATCCTCAGTCTGCAGAATGTGTGGGTCGAATATGGCGACAAGATCGTGCTCGAGCGGGTCGATCTCGATATCGCGGCGGGATCGTTCGTCTCGATCGTCGGGCCCTCGGGCGCGGGCAAGAGCAGCTTGCTGCGGATCATCCTGGGCCAGGAGCGCCCGACACGCGGCGCGATCGCGCTGGATGGCGCGCCGCTCGCGCCCGAATGCGGACCCGATCGCGGCGTCGTCTTTCAGCGCTACTCGGTGTTTCCGCATCTCTCGGCGCTGGGCAACACCGTGTTCGGGCTGGAGTGCGCGCAGGCGCCGCTCTCGGCGCGATTGTTCGGATCGGCTCGCCGCGCCGCGCACGCCGAAGCAGAAGCGATGCTCCACGCGGTGGGCCTCGGCGATTCGATGCACCTGTATCCCGCGCAGCTTTCGGGCGGGATGCAGCAGCGGCTGGCGATCGCGCAGGCGCTGATCAAGCGCCCGCGCATCCTGCTGCTCGACGAGCCGTTCGGCGCGCTCGATCCGGGCATTCGCGCCGACATGCACAAGCTGATCCTGTCGCTGTGGCGCGATTATCAGCTCACCATCATCATGGTGACGCACGACATCCGCGAGGCGTTCACATTGGGAACCCGCGTGCTCGCGCTCGACAAGCGCCGCCACGATCCGCACGCGCCGCACCGTTTCGGCGCCACCGCGGTTTACGACATCGCGCTGCGCAAGGACCCCGAGCCTGAACCCGAAGTCCCGCCGATTCCCCTGCCCCAAGCCCAACCACAAGAGAGTGCCTGACGTGAGTACCGAACCCACAAGCCTTGCCCGGCTCTCGATGAGCCTGCCCGGCGAGCTGTTTCGGCAGCTCGACAACATGGTGGAGGAACGCGGCCTGCCGTCGCGCTCGCAGCTGATCGCCGAGCTGATCCGCCACGCGCTCGCCGAGCACGAGGCGTACACCCGCCCCGACGAGATGCTCGCGGGCACCATCACCATCGTCTATCGCGGCGACCGCGGCCGGGTGCGCCATCAGCTCGCACAGACCCAGGCGGAGTATCTCAAGGAGGTCATCTCCTCGCAGCACGTCTTCCTCGAGGACGACCAGTCGCTCGAGGTGCTGCTGGTGCAGGGCCCAGCCGTGCGGTTGAAGGATCTTTGCGATGCACTGCGCCGGGTGCGCGGGGTGCATCAGCTCCAGCTGGTCACCACCACTGCGTTGCTGCCGCCGCTGTACGAGCCCGATGCAAACCTTGCAGAAGGAGCCGCCGCATGAGCGCTGTCCTTGCCGATCCGAACGCCGCGCGCGAGCATGCCCGGTCGATGGCGGGCACCAGGGTCGAGGCGATGCCGCTGCTACCGCCGGTCGCCGCCGACCTGCCCGAGGGCGTCTCGCCCGACGATCTGGTGTGGGAAGAGACGATTGCAGCAGGCGGCTATGCCACGCGGCGGCTGGCGCGCGGCACCCGGTTGCGGCTGATCGACACCGGGGGCGATGCCTGTGCCGCGCTGCAGCTGTTCAACGCCGAGATACCGACCGAACGGCTCAATGTCGCCGACACCGTCAAGGTGCAGTGGAACGCCTATCTGGGCGCGGGCAAATTGCTGCTGTCGGACATGGGCCGGGTGCTGATGAGCATCCTCGAGGACGATGCGGGTACGCACGATGCGTTCTGCGGAACCTCGAACGCTGCCACTAATGCCGCGAAATACGGCGATGGCAGCAACAGCGGTCCGCATCCCAACGGCCGCGACCGCTTCCTGCTCGGCGCCGCCAAGCACGGGCTGCAACGGCGCGATGTCCATCCGTGCATCACCTTGTTCAAGGGCGCGAAGATCGCCGCAGACGGCGCGATCGTGCCCGAGATCGGCCCGTTCGCAGGCGGTCGCAGCGTGACCTTGCGCGCCGAGATGGAGGTGATCGTGGTCATCGCCAACGTGCCGCATGTGCTCGATCCGCGTGCCGACTACACCGTCACTCCGCTGCGCGCGACCGCCTGGCGTGGCCCGGTGACCAGCGAAGACGACGCCATCCGCAATGCGACGCCCGAAGGCCAGCGCGCCTTCCTGAACGTCGAAGACTATTTCCGCCGCTGAAAGAAGGAGCCTGTTCCCATGAGCGTCGATCCCCATCTCGCCGGGCTCACCGGCCCGGTCGTCCATGACTGCATCGTGCCCGCGCGCGCGCCCTGGCTGCACCCCATCGCCGCCGGGCAGACGCTGCGCATCGTCGATCTGGAAGGCAACCAGGCGGTTGATTTCCTGCTCTACGCCACCGCCGATGATGCCGAGCGCTACAGCGCGCAGGATACGGTGGCGGCGCAAGGCAATCTGTTCCTGCGGCAAGGCACCGTGCTGCGCTCCAACGAGGGCCGCGCGATGATGACCATCACGGCCACCTCGGTCGAATATCACGACACCATCGGCGGCGCGTGCTCGTGCGAGTCCAACACGCTGCGTTATGGCCACCACACCAAGTCCGAACACGCCTGTGTCGAGAACTTCCTCGAGGCGAACCTGTCGGAAGGCCGCGGAAAGCGCGACATCGTCTCCAACATCAACTTCTTCATGAACGTGCCGGTTGAGGAAGACGGCGCGCTGGGCATCGTCGATGGCATCTCCGCCCCGGGGCTGACGGTCGATCTGCGCGCCGAAATTGACGTGACCGTGGTCGTCTCCAACTGCCCGCAGATCAACAACCCCTGCAACGGCTTCAACCCCACGCCCGTGCGCATGATCGTCACCGCATGAGCTTCGACACCGTCCTGATTGCCAACCGCGGTGCAATCGCCACGCGGATCATCCGCACATTGCGCAAAATGGGGCTGCGCTCGGTCGCGGTCTATTCGGAGGCCGACGAGGATTCGCTGCACGTCGCCCAGGCCGACGAGGCGGTGTGCATTGGTCCTGCGCGCGCGTCCGAGAGCTATCTCAACGTCGCCGCGATCCTCGAGGCTGCGCGCCGGACCGGCGCGGGCGCGATCCATCCGGGCTATGGCTTTCTCGCCGAGAACGCCGAGTTTGCCGAAGCCTGCGCGCAAGCGGGAATCGTGTTCATCGGCCCGACGCCTCAGAACATGCGCACCTTCGGGCTCAAGCACAGCGCGCGCGCACTCGCGGCTGCGCATGGCGTGCCTCTGGCGCCTGGCACCGATCTGCTCACCGACGAGGACGAGGCCGCGAGCGCCGCAGACTCAATCGGGTACCCGGTCATGCTCAAGGCGACCGCGGGCGGCGGCGGCATCGGCATGCGCATCTGCGAGGACGAAGCCGCCGTGCGCGAGGGCTTTGCCGCCGTCCAGCGCCAGGGGCTGGGCAATTTCGGCGACGCTGGCGTGTTTCTCGAACGCTATATCCGCCGCGCGCGGCATATCGAGGTGCAGATCTTCGGCGATGGCGCAGGCACTGTCGTGGCGTTGGGAGAGCGCGACTGCTCGCTGCAGCGGCGCAACCAGAAGGTGGTCGAGGAAGCGCCCGCGCCCTTGCTGCCCGCCAGTGTGCGCGCGGACCTGATCGCTTCGGCGATCCGGCTGGGCCAGGCCGCGAACTACCGCTCCGCCGGAACGGTCGAGTTCCTCTATGACTCCGAGCGCAAAGAGTTCTTCTTTCTCGAGATGAACACCCGGCTGCAGGTCGAGCATGGCGTCACCGAGGAGGTGATGGGGATCGATCTGGTCGAGTGGATGGTGCGCGGCGGCGCGGGCGATTTCGCGTTCCTGTCCGATGCGCCAAGCCAGCCCAAGGGCCATTCGGTGCAGGTGCGGCTCTATGCCGAGGACCCCGCGCACGATTACCGCCCGACATCGGGCACACTGACCGCGGTCGCGTTTCCCGCCAATATCCGCGCCGAAACCTGGGTCATGGCGGGCAGCACGGTCAGCGTCTGGTACGATCCGATGCTCGCCAAGCTGATCGTCCACGCTGCAACGCGCGAAGCGGCCGTCACCGCGATGCAGGCCGCGCTCGATGCGAGCCGCGTCGATGGCATCGAAAGCAACCTGCGCTGGCTGCGCGATGTCGTGCGATCGCCCGCCTTCGTCAGCGGCGAGGTTTCGACCCGCGCGCTCGATACAATCGAGTATCACCCGCGCAGCATCCAGGTGGTGAGCGGCGGCACCGCGACCACGGTGCAGGACTGGCCCGGACGCCAGCGTCTGTGGTCGGTCGGCGTCCCGCCCTCGGGCCCGATGGACGATCAGTCGTTCCGGCTGGGCAACCGCTTGCTCGGCAATGCGGAAGGCACCGCAGGGCTCGAGGTCACGATTTCGGGCCCGACTTTGACCTTCAACGCGCCCGCGCGCATCTGCCTGATCGGTGCAGATTTCGGCGCAACGCTCGATGGCGTGGCGGTTCCGCGCGGCGAGGCCCTGGACATTGCTGCCGGCCAGACCCTCGCGCTGGGGCGCGCCACGGGCGGCGGATTGCGCGGCTATATCCTGCTCGCCGGCGGGCTCGATATCGCGCCGTATCTTGGCAGCCGCAGCACCTTCGAGCTCGGCCAGTTCGGCGGCCACGCCGCGCGCCGCCTGCTCGCGGGCGATACGCTGCATCTGGGCGATGAGCCGACTGGCACGCCCCTGCCCCGCGCAGCCATGCCCGCGCTTCCCGGCGAATGGACGCTGCGCGTGCTCTATGGCCCGCACGGTGCACCCGATTTCTTCACCGATGACGACATCGACACCTTCGTCGCGGCGCAGTGGCAGGTGCACTACAACTCCAATCGCACCGGGGTGCGGCTGATCGGCCCCAAGCCGGTCTGGGCACGCAAGGATGGCGGCGAGGCGGGGCTTCATCCCTCCAACATCCACGACAACCCCTATGCCATCGGCGCGGTCGATTTCACCGGCGACATGCCGATCATCCTCGGCCCGGATGGCCCGTCATTGGGCGGTTTCGTCTGCCCGTTCGTGGTGATTGCAGCGGACCGCTGGAAGATCGGCCAGCTTGCGCCCGGCGACACCCTGCGCTTCGTTCCGGTCAACGCGCACGATGCGTTTGCAGCCGACAGCCTGCAGCGGCGTCTGCTCGCCACCGGCGACGGATGCGAGCTTGGCCCCGCACGGCCGATCGCGACGCTGTCGCCGATCCTGGGAATGATCCCGCAAGGCCCGCAGCGCCCGCGCACCGTCTATCGCCAGCAGGGCGACCGCAACATCCTGGTCGAATACGGCCCGATCGTGCTCGATATCGAGCTGCGTATCCGCGTACAGGCGCTGATGACCGAGCTCGAGCGGATGGCGCTGCCCGGTGTGATCGATATCGTGCCGGGCATCCGCTCGCTGCAGTTCCATTTCGATGGCGCGACGATGACCCAGGGCATGGCTCTTGCCGCCTTGATGGGCGCGGAGGAACGGCTGGGGGATCTTGAGGACTTCACCATCCCCTCGCGCATCGTCCACCTGCCGCTGAGCTGGCGCGACCCTGCGACCATCGAGACGATCGAGAAGTACATGGGCGCGGTGCGCGACGATGCGCCATGGTGCCCCGACAACATCGAGTTCATCCGCCGGATCAACGGCCTGCCCGATGCGGCGGCAGTCGAGAACCTGATCTTCGAGGCGAACTATCTCGTCCTGGGCCTGGGCGACGTCTATCTCGGTGCGCCGGTCGCAACGCCGGTCGATCCGCGTCACCGGCTGGTCACCACCAAGTACAACCCCGCGCGCACCTGGACCCCGCCCAATGTCGTGGGCATCGGCGGCGCGTATATGTGCATCTATGGCATGGAAGGCCCCGGCGGCTATCAGCTGTTCGGGCGGACGCTGCAGGTGTGGAACACCTATCGCCAGACCGACGCGTTCACCGAAGGCAAGCCCTGGCTGCTGCGCTTCTTCGACCAGATCCGCTTCTATCCGGTCAGCGCCGATAAGCTCACCGAATGGCGGCGCGACTTCCCGACCGGGCGGCGCTCGATCCGCATCGAGCCTTCCGAGTTCCGGCTGGCCGACTATCGCGCATTCCTCGCCGACAATGCCGATGCGATCTCGGCCTTCGAGCAAACCCGCCAGGCCGCGTTCGACGAGGAGCGCGCCGACTGGCAGCGCCGCGGCGAGTTCGACCGCGCCGATCCTGCCGAGGCCGAGACGGTCGCGGCGGGCGCGGTCGAGGTTCCCGAGGGCGCCGATGTCATCGAGGCCCCGTTCGGCGGCAGCGTGTGGAAGATGCTGGTCGCGGTGGGCGATACCGTCGAGGCGGGGGATGCGATCGCGATCATCGAGGCGATGAAGATGGAATGCCGCGTCGACAGCCCCGGCGCAGGCACGATCAGCGCGCTGTATGCGCAGGAACGCCAGTCGGTGCAGCCCGGCGCGCCGATCCTCGCGCTGACGAGGCACGCATGAGCGCGCCGGGTCGCCAAAGCGCGAGCACGATCGCGCAGGCGGTCGCCAGCGGTGCGACAAGCGCGGTCGCCGTCGCCGAGGAAACGCTGGCGCGGCTCGATGCCTATGACAGCATCCAGCCGCAGATCTGGATCAGCCGCGCATCGCCCGAGGCGCTGATTGAGGCGGCGCGCGGAATCGATGCGCGGATCGCGGCGGGCGAAACATTGCCGCTCGCGGGCGTGCCGTTCGCGGTGAAGGACAATATCGACGTCGCCGGGTTCGAGACGACCGCAGCGTGCCCGGCCTTCGCGTACCAGCCGGACGCCTCTGCCACGGTGGTCGAGCGGCTGCTGGCGGCGGGCGCCTTGTGCGTCGGCAAGACCAATCTCGACCAGTTCGCCACCGGTCTCAACGGCACGCGCAGCCCTTATGGTAGCCCACGCAACGCCTACAACCTCGCCTATGTCAGCGGCGGATCGAGCTCGGGATCGTCGAGCGCGGTCGCCGCCGGGCTGGTCGCCTTTGCGCTCGGCACCGATACCGCAGGCTCGGGCCGCGTCCCCGCAGCGTTCCAGCATCTGATCGGGTTCAAGCCCAGCAAGGGCCGCTGGAGCAACCGGGGCGTCGTGCCTGCCTGCCGCACGCTCGATTGCGTTACCGTGTTCACCGACGACACCGCCGACGCTCGGCTGATCGACAGCGTGGTGGCGGGGTACGATGCCGCCGATGCCTGGTCCAAGCCGCTCGCCGATCGCCCGATTACGCGCAAGACCATCGGCGTGCCGCGCCGCGACCAGCGCGTGTTCTTCGGCGATCCGGAATCCGAATATCTCTACGATCGCGCGCTGGCCAGGCTTTCCGAGCTCGGCGACATCGTCGAGATCGACTACGCCCCGCTGCAGGAGGCCGCGCAATTGCTCTACAGCGGGCCCTGGGTCGCCGAGCGCACTGCCGCGATGGAGAGCATCCTCGCCAGCAACCCGCAAGCGATCGATCCCACCGTGCGGGAGATCGTCTCGGTCGGGCTGGAGGCCAAAGCAGTCGATCTGTTCAACGGCATCTACCGCCTCGCCGAATTGAAGCGCCACGCCGACACGCTGTGGGAGAGCATCGACCTGATGGCCTTCCCCACCACCGGCACGACCTATCGCGTCGCCGAACTCGCCGCCGCGCCGATCGCGCTCAACAGCGCGCTGGGGTTCTACACCAATTTCGTCAACCTGCTCGATATGGCAGCATTAGCCATTCCGGCGGGCACCCGCGCCAACTCCACCGGCTTCGGCATTACCTTGATCGGCCCGGCGGACACCGACCGCGCGCTGCTCGATGTCGCCGACGCCTATCTTTCCATCGCCGATCTTCCCCCACCACCCCCGCTCGATCTGGAGGGCAAAATGCAGACCGTGAAACTCGCCGTCGTCGGCGCGCACTTGAAAGACATGCCGCTGCACTGGCAGCTGACTTCGCGCGACGCGACCTTCGTCGGCGCGTTTCAGACCGCGCCCGAATACCGGCTCTATGCCATCGCCAACAGCACGCCGCCCAAGCCCGCTTTGGTGCACAGCCCCGATGGCGCGGGAATCGCGGTCGAAGTCTACGAGCTGGGCGTCGCCGAATTCGGCAGCTTCGTGGTCGAGGTGCCCCCGCCGCTCGCGATCGGGACGGTGACATTGGCCGACGGCACTTCAGTCAAGGGCTTCGTCGCCGAACCGCGCGCGATGACCGGGGCGCAGGACATCACCCATCTGGGCGGATGGCGGGCGTATATCGCGCAAATGACCTGATTTTTTCCGGCAACACGAAAGGGCAGACGATGCAGAAACTTCGCACAACGGCCGCAGCACTCGCAGCGGGGTTTTCAACCCTTTCACCGATGGCACAGGCGCACCCCGAGCAGGTGATCGACGTTCCGGGCTTTGCCGATTTCCTCGCGGTCGATGGCGACAGCGTCTGGGCGACCAACGATGGCCGGGTCGAACGCTGGTCGCGCAAGGGCAAGATCGCAGGCGTTGCCATGTCCAAGCCGTGCGGCGCGATGGCGATCCTGGACGGCTCGCTGTGGGTGGCCGACTGCAAGGAGAAGGCGCTTGTCCGGATCGACACGCAGACCGCACAGAAGGTCGCGACAATTCCGACCGGCCTTGCCAGCACGGGCGAATTGAATGTGGTCGCAGGCGCAGGATCGATCTGGGTGGCGAGCGACAATGTCGCGGGCAAGGTTGCGCGCGTCGACCCCGCGACCAACACTGTCATCGCCAGCATCACCGTCAGCCCCGGAACCTGGTATCTCACCTATGGCTTCGGCGCGGTGTGGGCGGTGAGCAGCGAGAGCAAGACAGTCCAGCGCATTGATCCTGCCACCAACACGGTCACCAAGACGACTACGCTGGGCAATATCCCCGGCTTTCTGGCGGCGGGTGAAGGCGCGGTGTGGGTGCAGGAGCAGGGCGATGGCACGGTCGCGAAGATCGACCCCGAGACCGGCGCGGTGCTGGGCCGGGTCAAGGTCGGCGCGGTGCTCAAATATGGCGATATCGATACCGGCGCCGGGATGGTGTGGCTGCGCACCACCGAGGACCAGACCTTCGTGGCGATCGACCCGAAAACACTCGAGGTCGTCGCCAGGCTGGGCAAGGCGGAGGGCAGCGGCGCGCTGCGCTATGTGTCGTCCGGGACCAGCACCGGCCTTTGGACATCGGCGCACGACGTGCACACGCTGACCTGGTGGCCCGAGCCGATCCTCACGCCAAAGCCCTGAAACGCAAAGCCTTGAATCGCAAGGCCTGAAACGCAAGGTCTGCAACGGGTACCCTCGCCCATCCGCGACCGGGTGCTCCCGGCCGCGGAACGGGCAGGAAAGGATCAGCGCAACGCTGCGACCTGGGTGGCCGAGGTGCTCGCGCGGGCAAGCCGGGCTTCGATCTGCGCGCGGACATCGGCGGCCACCGACACGCGGCATTCGCGAGTCTTGGCCTCTGCTGCGAGATGGACATTGGCGAGACGCTCGCCGCACACCGCGCGCGCGGCCTGATCGACACGGATCGCGAGACGCTGCTGGCCATCGGCGGTCGACAGATCAAGCCCCTGCAGGTTGAGGATCGCCTTGTCCTTGGCGAAAGGGTTCTCGGATGCGGTGTTTTCGGATGCGACAGCGGCGCCAGCCGAAAGCGCAAAGGCAAAGGTGGCGAGTGCCACAAGGCCGGTTTTCATGGTTCATCTCCTTGCGAGTGACAGATACGGCTCTGCGGCCGCTGGCGCACTGTATAGCGCCACGCAAGGAAACTTTCAATATAGTGCGCAGATTTGTTCTTTTATTACTTTGCTCTGACCCCGTTATTACTTCACCCGAACCACCAGCATCGCCAGATCGCGCTTGGGCGCCAGCATCCCTATGGGCAGCGGAGCCTCTTGCGCGACATCTGCGACCGCCACCGAAATGCTCTGCGCATGCGGCGGTGACCACGCGCGCACGGTGCTCACCGGAACCCGAACCCGCCAGTGGCGCGCGCCCTGCGTCTCGACCTCATGGCCGTTGATGCGGATCTGCGCAGTCGCATCGTCGCGTCGCCCCGTGACCTGCAGGCAGCTTTGCGCGCCGCATGCAACCAGCCGGGTGGCAGGCGCGGGCCCGGCCAGCGCCGGAGCGGATATCGCCAGCAACGGGCTCAGCGCAAGCAGGGCAAATCGGGTCATAAGCGGGGTGCTCCGTGTCATTCGGTGGCGATGCCGTGCTGTTCGAAAAAGGCGCGGACGGGCTCCAGCACCTCGGCATGCCGCTTCCAGCGGGCGACCGAGTCGGAGTAGATCGGGCGGCGGACCTGCGCGGCGCTGGGGGTCGAGACGGGCGCTGCGTTCTCGTGAAAGCTGAGGCAGCGCTCGGACCAGTCGAGCCCGGCATGCTCGATCAGGCGGCGGGTCTGTCCCTGCTGATCGGCGATGAGGTCCTCATACGCGACTTCGAGCACCCGCCCGGGCATCTCGCGCGCCCACAGCGCCATCAGCCGGTCGAAGCGGACATAATAGGCCGCGATATCGAGCAGGTCGTAGCTGTAGTCGTAGTAACGCGAGCTGATCGCGAACAGGTTGCGGAAGTTGGCAAGCACCGTGTCCATCGGGTTGCGGCGCAGGCAGATGATCCGGGCCTCGGGAAGCGCGCGCGCGATGAAGCCGGCATACTGGAAATTGCCCGGAAACTTGTCGGTGAAACGCAGCGACGGGTCGCGGCGGTGATGCCGCGCGCGCTTGAGATAATCGTGCCCGATCCGACCCATGTCGGCCCGCGAAGCGGCCGCGATGGTCTCGGCGTCCAGAACGGTCCGGCTGCGCGTCGCCGCTGCCATCTTCACCGCCAGCGGCATCGCCTGGAGTTCGCCTGCGCTTTCCACGCCGGGGTGCGAGGAGACGATGCGGTCGACCAGCGTGGTGCCGGTGCGCGGCATGCCGATGATGAAGATCGGTGCCTCGCGCGAGAGCGCGGCGGCAGGCGCGGCGCGCACCGCCGGCCAGTGCGCCTCGATCGCATCGAACGCGGCGGCGTCGCGCGCGAAACTGTAATCGAGCGTGCGGCGGTGCTCGCCATTGGCCGCGCACAGCATGTCGAGCGCCTGGTCAGGCTCGCCAATATCCTCGAGCTCCTTGGCCAGCGCATAGCCCAGCAGCAGCCGGTCGCGGCCGTCTCGCGCCTGGGCATGGATTCGGCCCAGCCGCGCGACATGATTGGCCCCGGCGCTTTGCTTGCGCAGGCTGGAGAGCAGGTGGTGCGCGCGCGCATGGCCCGGCACCATCGCGATCAGCGCTTCCAGCGCCGCGTCGGCAGCATCCACCCGGCCCAGAAAGTTGAGCGTGACTGCATGGTTGTAGCGATATTCGCTGTTGCCCGGCTCCAGCGCGACGGCATGGGCAAAGTGCACCAGCGCTGCGGCATGATCCCCCAGCCTTGCATAGACGCAGCCCATGGTATCGCGGCTGAGCGCGTCTTCGGGCGGCGCCTTTTCAGCCGCACGCAGGGTGGCCGCCGCATCGCCGTCACGCCGCACCAGGCAGAACAATTTGGCGAGCTGTGCGCAATATTCGCCGCGTGGGTCGAGCGCCACCGCGCGGTCGAGATGCAGCACCCCCGCCTGGATCCGGCCCTGGCTCGATTCGACCACACCCAGCAGGAAATGCGCCTCGGCATCGGCGGGGCTGTCCGCCAGCAGCGCGCTCGCCAGCGCGTGGGTTGCCTGCAGGTCTCCCTTCGCCAGCGCCTGGCGCGCCGCATCGATCCGCCGGGAGCGCGTGACGATCATGCCGCGGCAGCGCCTCCCGTGCCAGCATCGTCCTGCCCGGACGGGGTGCGCGCCGCCCCGGTCGGCGTCCCGCGCCGCGCCTTGATCCGGTCGATCAGCGGCTGGAACGGAAAGATCGTCTGCTCCCAGATCGAAAGCCGCCTGCGATCATCCTGCCCCACCAGAACCCCTTCGCCCTCACGATAGGTGCCGAAGATGCGATCGAGCAGGATCAGCGAATTGCCGTAGTTGCAGCGGGTGTTTTCGTAATCGGTCGAATGATGCAGGCTGTGATGGCGGATGGTGGTGAAGACGTAAGAATACCAGATCGGCGGGTTGGACTTCACATTGGCGTGCGCGAAGGTCGCGATGACGTTGAGCGTGTTGAGCCCCGCAAACAGCGCGGTCATTTCGAAGTCGAACAGCGCCAGCACGCTCAGGCTGATCAGGAACAGCTCGATCGGGTTGCCCACCGCACCCTTTGCGGCATTGAGCTGGGTGATGTGGTGGTGCGGGGCGTGGGTCAGCCAGAACGGCGTCGAATTGTGCATCAACCGGTGCATCCAGTACTGGCCGAACTCCAGGATGACGATGACCATCATCACCTGCACCAGCCAGGGCACCTGCGCCATCCAGGTGGTGGAGATCCCCAAAGCGGTCTTGGCCGCGAGCAGCGGGTCCTCGGCCAGTGTCTTGCTCAGCCAGGCGATCACCGTCGCGCTCAGCACCACGTAGAACAGATCGGTGAAGAATTCCTGGGCATTCATCCGCCAGCCGCTGTGCCGCTCGTGCACGAACTCAAGCAGCAGAACGATCACCGTGATCGCCGAAGAGGTGACGATCAGCGTCCACGGATTGCCGGTCACCGCCTTGGGCGCATAGGCCCAGAACAGCAGCACCAGCGCGATCATGAAAGGCGGGACAAGGTTGAAAACCCGGTCCTTCAGGGTTTCAGAGGGGGTGACGATCGATGACATGCCGCAACTCCGTTGTGGCGGAGAAGTCTGCGCTGCAGTGCATCATAAAGGCAGGGGCAAATCCTGAATGAAAGACATAGATACGATCTATGCCCGGCGCAGCGCCCTTACCCTGCGAAAGACCTCGTCCCAGAACAGTTGCGTCGCGGTGTCGCGCGCAGGATCGGTGCGGGCGAGCAGATAGATGTCATAGCTGGGCTCGACATCGGCATGCAGCAGCGGCCACAGCCTGCCTTTGGCCACCTCGCCCTCGGCCGCCAGGATCGGCAGGAACCCGATGCCGACGCCCAGAGTGATCATGCGCTTGGCCTCGTTGATATCCTCGGCCAGTCCGCTTGCGCGCGTGCCCAGCCGGTTGCGGCGGCGCAGATGGGTGATCAACTCGATCTCGTCCTCGCCGGTGAGCACGAAGCGCTCGTCCTTCAGGTCGCTCAGTCGGCTGACGCGATGCCCGAAATAGGGGCTGCTGCGCGAGCAATAGAGCTGCTGCCGCTCGACCAGCAAGGGCTCGTACATCAGGCTGCCGCGCACCGAGCTGTCATAGCTCACCCCGATCTCGACCTCGCCCTGTTCGAGCGCGTCGAGCACCTGCCGCCAGGGCGACACCCGGATCTCGATATGGATATCGGGGTTGCGCCGGTGGAAGCTGGCGATCGCCTCGTCGAATTCGGGCGAGACGAGCCCCGAGACGATCTGGATGCGGACGAACCCTTCTACCCGCTTGGTCGCCTGCGCGATCTGGTGCGGCATCATCCGCGCCGATTCGAGCATGTCCTCGCACAAAGCCAGCATCGCCTTGCCCGCGGTGGTCATCTCCACCCCGGTGGCGGTGCGGTGCAGCAGCGTGGTGCCGACATGCTCCTCGAGCCGCTTGAGCGCCGCGCTGATGCTGGGCTGCTGGCGGTTGAGCGTGCGCGCTGCCGCACCGATTCCGCCCGCGCGGACGATGTCGACAAAGGTGCGCATCAGGTTCCAGTCCACCCGGCTGGCGAATTTCTTGTCGATCAGCGGAATGCGGTCGCTCATTTCGGTGATTCCCCCCGGAATTGGTGTCGCCGGGACGGAGCATAGATGAAATCGATGGGATTCCAACAATGCGCTGTTACGCCGCTATGCCCCGCAGGTCCTCGCCCACACCCCATAGCCGCGGCGGCTGCCGATCCGCGCATAGCATGACCATGCCGCAGCAAAGCGCGCATCCTGGCGCAGGAAGGCGAGATAGTCGAAAGGCTCGCTGCCGAAGAACAATTTGCCCCGGTTTTCGTCGATGAACACCCGCTCGGGCCGGTAGGCGATCAGGTCATCGACCATATTGCCGCGTGCCTGGTCGAGCACCTCGGCAAGCTCGCGGCACACCTGCCCGGCACAGTCGCCGCGCTGCAGCCGGATATGCGCGCCGGGCACCAGCCAGTGCGCGGGATAGCGGCTTGCCCAGCGGGCGGAGGTCCGGTTGACCAGCGGGAAGCCCGCCGCCACATCCGCGCTCAGCACCGCGATCCGCATCCCTGGCTCGGGAACGAACGCGGCAAGATCGTCCGCCAGCGGATTGCGATAGGGGCCACGGGCGATCTGGTTGCCGAGCGCCAGCAGCACGACCGCGCCGAGCAGCACCGCGAGCAGGCGATCATTGCTCCGCCAGGCCCGGCGCTGCGGAACGATCCACGCCACTACCAGCAGCAACAGCGCGGCAAGCGGCAGCACGTGATAATCCCAGCCCTTGTTCTGGATGACATAGCAGGCCAAGGCACCCGCCGCGCCGCCAAGCAGCGCGGTCAGCACCGGATCGAGCACGCTGCGGTGGCGCAGCGCGATCCATGTGGCGATCAGCACGGCGCCGATCTCCGGCCGCAGCCACAAGGCGAGCGGATGGCCGTCATAGGCGGCATAGACCAGCCGCGCGGGCGGCACGATTTCGCTGAGATAGGCGGGGTGGACCAGCACGATCAGGCCGACATAACTCAACAAAGCGATGCCGATCACCAGATTGGGCAGGTCGAACAGCCGCTGCCATTGCCGGTCGCGCGCCACCCTGGCGAGGATGATCCCTGCGGGGACCAGCAGGAAATAGGGCTTGAGCATCAGCCCCAGCGCCGCGGCGAGCGCGATCGCAATCCGCTCTGCAGGAGTGCAACGGGGCCCCTGATCGCCCAGCGCCAGCACCAGCAGATAGGGCATCGCCAGCATCAGCATCAGATGCTCGCGCTGGCCGAACTCGGCGATCGGCAGCACGAAAAACGTCGCCAGCACCGCTGCAAACAGTATCGTCCGCTGCGCCCCGGCCAGCGCCGAGCGCGCGAGCAGACGGATGATCCAGGCCGCAGACAATGCGCCGATGACAATGCAATAGGCAGCATAGGCCTGGCTCGCAGTCAGCGGGAGAATGCGCGAGAGCAGCACGGCTGGCGCAGTCAGATAGAAGCTCAGCGGCGGATTGATCTCGACGATATCGCGGTAGAGTTGCGCGCCATCGAGCCACATTCCGGTCGCCACCAGATACCAGCTGGCATCATGGGTCAGCGCGAAACGGGGATAGGCGAGCAACGCGGCCAGCACGATGATCGCGAGCGCGAACCACTGCAGGCGGGTCGAAGCGTCAGCGCGCATCCGGCACCGCCGCGAATGCCCACAGCTTGGCGAGCAGGAAAGTCGCAGGCGGAACGACCAGCGCCACCAGCAGCAGATAGACCCACAGCGCCAGGCCCAGTCGCTCGACGCAAAGGAGGATGAGGCTGCTCACCACCAGGCTGAACAGGCTGACCAGGCCATAGCGGCGCGCGCTGCTCGCCCAGCCGCGGTTGGTGCGGAAAGTCAGCCGGGCATTGCCGAGGAACGAGACGCCGAAAGCGCCTGTGGCCCCGAGCAGATTGGCGAGATAGGGGTCGGTCCCCGCCCGGATCATGGCCCAGGCGATCAGCACATGGGTGAGCGTCGCTGCGATCCCCACCGCGCCGAACGATAGCAGCTCGCGCAGCCAGGCCATGTCACTGTCGCGCCGGGCGCGCGACCGCATAGAGCGACAGGCCGATGGGCAGGCCGATCCGCCCGACCAGATGCCTTTCCAGCCGGAAGACACCGCCGAGCAGCCGGTTGAGCCAGGGCCCTGGCATGGTGTCCGGCTTGCCCGCAGCCCGGGTCAGCCGCGCGGCGAGCCGCTGCGCCATCGCCAGCGGAAACAGCAGGCCGTTGAAATAGCCGATGCTGGCAGGCGCATAGCCTGCCTGGCGCAGCAGCCGGTCCAGCCCCGCGCGGGTATAGCGCCGGTGGTGATGATGGATTGCGTCATGCGCCGACCACAACCAGGGCAGCGCGGGCACGGTGATCAGGATGCTGCCATCGACCCCCAGCCGCTGGCGCAGCGCGACGAGCGCGCCATGGTCGTCTTCGACATGCTCGAGCACGTCGAGCATCGCGATCAGGTCGAACCGCTCGCCCTCGAACCCGATCCGGTCGGGCAGAAGCCCCGGCGCCACCTGGCGTGGTGTACGAAGCGAGGCATAGGCGCGCGCGTCGTCATCGAGCTCGAACGCGTCGATGTCACCGAACTGGGCCAGCATGGCGAGGTTGCCGCCATAGCCGCAGCCGGCCTCGAGGATCCTGGGCCGCTCGGGCAGGCGCGCGAAGGTGCGGATCAGCCGCGCGACGATAGCCCGGCGCCCGACAAACCACCAGTGCCGGTCCTGCAGGTCGCGCAGCGAGTGATAGGCAGCAGCTTCCACCGGATCAGAACCCGACCTTGTCGGCGACGATGTACAGCGGGCGGCCGCGCACCTGCTTGGCGATGCGGCCGATATATTCGCCCATCAGCCCCAGGCTGAGCAGGTTGAGCCCGCCCAGCATCAGCACCGCCGCCATCAGCGAGGCATAGCCGGGCGTATCGACACCGAACAGCACGGTGCGGATCACCAGAAATCCGGCATAGCCAAAGGCGAGCAGCGAGATGACGCTGCCCAGGATCGTCCAGATGCGCAGCGGGAAGGTGGTCGATGCCACGATGCCGTCAACCGCCAGCGCGAGCAGCTTGGAGAATTTCCATTTGGTATCGCCCACCGCGCGCTGCGGTCGGACATAGTCCAGCGTCTCGGTGCGAAAACCGATCCACGAGAACAGCCCCTTGTTGAAGCGGCTGTGCTCGGTCATCTGGTTGAGCGCATCCACCGCGGCGCGGTCGAACAGCCGGAAGTCGCCGACATCCTCGGCGATCGGATGGTCGGCGAGCGAATTGATCGCCTTGTAGAACAGCTGCGCGCTCGAGCGCTTGAACATGGTGTCGCTGCTGCGGTCGCAGCGGCGGGCGTTGACCACCTGCACGCCCGATTGCCAGCGATCGATCATCGGGCGCAGCAGTTCGGGCGGGTCCTGCAGATCGACGTCCATCGGCACCACCGCATCGCCGCGCGACGCCTTCAGGCCGGCGCTGAGCGCGGCCTCCTTGCCGAAATTGCGCGACAGCTGGATCAGCTTGACCCGCTTGTCGCCGGCGCACAGCCCGCGCAGCACGGCGGCCGTGGCATCGGTGCTGCCATCGTCGACGAAGATGATCTCGAGCCGTGGACGGTCTTCGAGCACCGGCCACTGGCTCTGGACCATGCCGTCGATCGCCTGGACGAAGGGGATGACCGCGTCCTGCTCGTTGAGCACCGGAACGATCAGCGACACCAGCGGCCGCGTCACCGCCTCGGGCGCCGCCTCGAAGGTCAGCCCCTCGATCATGCCGCGATCCCGCACGGGGCAGCACCGCCGGAAGACGCGGCCCTGCAAGGGTATTGCTGGCTCATCAACGCCATGGGTGGTCCGCCGTTCTGGTCTGGTGCCAGGCTAGATAAGCGGATCATGGTTACCGAAAGGTAAAAATGCAGCCTTTGTGCCGCGTTCACGCCAGAATGGCGGGCATCGCCGACCGGCCTTGGGGCTGCACCTATTTGCGGCGGTAGCGGAAGTACCACATTTAATTTCTTCAATCAAGCAATGATATGATTTAACAACAAAAACCTTTAATGGAAATAGTGCTGTCACTCTCATGCAATCACCGGGCAATCACCATTTAGACAGGCTCTAGACTCATATTTTCATCACAAAAAAATGTAGATTTTTCCTGAATTATTTATATCTATCTGAGTAGATTTAACTGACTTGGATGCCGACTTCAATTGCATTGAAAGCGCCTTGACAGCGCATGCCCTACCAAGCGCTGGGGAGCTGCCTCATTGGTGTTTTGCACTCGCATCAACGGCACGGCTGACGCTTCTGAGTTTCCGCTCGTTAGCGTTTCTGGCAAATTTATTGATCGATTTATTATTTTCCCCCCACAGCACCGCCGTAGCCCGAATCGTCGCCTACCGATCCGGCTTGGCCACCGATAGCAGCCGCTCTCCTGCCCTCCAGCCGTTCTGTGCAACGCATGCATTACCCGCTGCTCAGGCCAAGGCAGCCTTCAGGCGCAGCCCAGTCGGTCGGCAGCGGGATTGCAAAACCATCTATCAGCTCTGGTATCAGCGCGAGACCGGCAGTCCCGACAAGAAACTAGTTTTGCTGCTGAACCGCCCCCACCGAGGCCATCCTACTATTGAAATCCCCAACAGCATTTTGCATATCCTTACGGATATTGCTTATCGCCGCATCGGCTTCGTGGCGAACTCGTCGCCCCGAAGCCGCTATCGCCCCGCGCATGCCCTCACAGCTCTCATGAATCAGCGCCAGGTCCGCACTGTAATCGCGCGCCAGCAAATTCTGCTGGGGCTCGGCAAACCCATCGACCGCAGCCGTGACGCCCGCCAGCCCTCGGGCTAAAGCGTCCAGCGCCTGCTCAATCGGGATTTCGTCGGGGGAAGGATCAGGTTCGGCATCGTCCATCCAGCATGTCTACATCCCAATGCCGAGCCCGCGCGAGAGGCCGAGAGATTTCTGGAGGTCCTGAGACAGCGTTTTCGTGCTCGTGGCGTCCAGCCCAAGCTGCGGACGCCGATTTGCCAGCACCGACTCTAGCTGCGGATCGCGCTCCAACCCCTTCGCCATGCCGACCAGCGAGGCCCGGACCTTGTCCGAAGCAGCCGCGCTCCCGCCCTTGCGCAGCACCCGATACTGCTCGGACTGCCGCTGCCACTGATCGACGAAGGCATCGGCCCGCCGCTCATTGGCAGTCGCAATGCGCTGCGCCTCGATGCGCAGCCGCGCCTGCTGCTCCATCGCCTGGATGGCGCGATCGGTGCGGCCCTTCACCGCCTCAGGGATCAGGCTGAGGTCCCGGTTCACCGCCTTGCGCAGATCGCCAAAGCTGTCCGGCCTGAGCGCGTTGAGGTCAGCACCGGCCTTGTTAAGCGCAGTGCGGTGCGAGACCAGCGGCTCAAGCCCCTTGTCGCGCATGGCGACAATGTCCTGTGCCACACGCGCGAACCGCTGCACGGCCTTGTCGAACCTCTGCTTGTCGGTTGCCTGTTCTGGAAAGGCCACTTTCGCCCGTACCTTCGCAACTGGCTCGCGCTGCGGCACGGCATTTGAGCCCTTGAGCAGATCGGCCAGATGTCCGCTGCGGCTGACCTTGAGCCCTGCGAACATATTGCGGCGCGGCTGCTGCTGAGCCTGAGACGGTGCAACCGCCCTGCCTTGCTGTTGCTGCTGGGCAGCGATCTTCTCGGGCTGCCGCGCATAATCGCTCGCCATATCTTTGCCACGCTCCCGACTGAGTGTGCGGGTGAGCGCCTTACGATCGGCAAAGTCATCCTTGCCATAGTGCAGATCGACCTGGGAGCGATGCCGCGACAGCGCAACATAGGCCCCATGGCTGTCCATGCCAGGCGTCGCCAGCAGCTTGACCTGATCGACCGTCATGCCCTGCGCCTTGTGGATCGTGGCCGCATAGCCATGATCCAGATGCGCATAATCCTTCAGATCGAACGCGACCGCTTTGCCGTCATCGAGCTTCACCGACATGCATGAGGCACTGACGCTCTCGACCGTGCCCAGCGATCCGTTCTTCACGCCCAGCGAGCGTTCGTTCTTCAGGAACATGACCCGGTCTCCCTCGGCAAACTGCCGCGCACCGCGCTCGACCTTCAGCGCAACGTCCTCGCCAAGGTCACCGCTGGCGCGAACCTTCTCGCGCACAGCCTCGTTGAGCGCCCGGGCCTCGTCATTGGTATGCGTGAGGATGATCCGGCTGGCATCGGGCTTTGCCTGCCTGTCGCGATCCCAGGCATCGACAAGCTCGGCCCTTGCAGCCTGGCGCGTCTCGGCGACATGGACATGTCCTGCTTCCTCATAGCGCCCAAGCGCCACACCGGTCCTGCCCGTGGCAAGCTCGCGCGTCGCCTCGCGCTGCCAGTCGATATGCTGCCGCCGGATCGATGCGATTTCCACTGCACCATGACGCTCCGCCGCAGCGCGGAACGCAGCCCCCGCCTCGATCGCCTGCAACTGCTGCGGATCGCCAACCATCACGACCTTGGCTCCTTGCTGCTGTGCATGCGACACGATCCGCTCCATCTGGCGGGTGCCGAGCATCCCTGCCTCGTCAATCACCAGCACATGCTTGCTGGTGAGCAACTCCCTGCCCTGCCCCCATTGATGCTCCAGACTGGCAAGCGTGCGCGACGGGATGCGCGAGCCATGCTCCAGCCCCTCGGCTGCAATGCCAGATAGTGCTGCACCCTGCACCGTATAGCCAGCACGCTCCCATGCCTCGCGCGCCACACCCAGCATCGCGCTTTTGCCCGTTCCGGCATATCCGATGACGTTGCTGACGCCCTTGGCCGATGTGACATGCTCCAGTGCGCCGCGCTGCTCAGCCGACAGGTCCATGCCGCGCGCCCTTGCATTGGCGAGCGCGATCTCACGATAGCGATCGGGCACGGCATGGCTGCGCCGTGCTTCGAGCCGGATCGTAGCCCGTTCGAGGCGCTGCTCGGTCTCGATCATCTCGCGCGAGGTGAACCGGTCGTTGCCTTTGCCATCCTTCCCCAGCGCGATGAGCTCGGGCGCGTTCTTCACCGCCGACATTACGGCATCGAACTGCTCCTTGTCAGCGCTGTGCCGGTGCGCGAACATGGCAAGGTCACGCGTCGTGAACGTCGCCTGCTGGTGCGTGATTGCGCTGAGCGCGATGTTCGGATCGGCGATGATCTTCTCACCGTTGGCTCGCGCGATATCGGCATGCTCAGCCAGCCGTTCGGGCGACATCCCCTCGCCTGCCATGCGCGAGGCTGCTGCGCCAATCTTGGACTGCGGCTCCAGGTCGATGCCCTGTGCTGCCAGCGAGCGGTGATCGATCCGTGCCTCGATATCGAGCTCGGCCATGCGCTGGTTGGCATGGGTGGCCCAGGCTTCGCGCCAGTGGGTGAGCAGCTCGGTCCGGTTCCAGTCGCGCACCTTCGGGCCGAACGTAGCGCTGCCGTCTTCGCCGACAACGATCTCGCGCATGGTCAGCATGACATGCGCGTGCGGCTTTGCTTCGCCATCTGAGCCGATGTCCCAATGCACATTGAGATCGGCAATCATGCCCCGATCAACAAACTCGGTTTGCACAAAGTCGCGGGCCAGCTCGATCGCCTGCTGCTGGGTCATCTCGCGTGGCAGAGCAAACTCGATCTCGCGGGCCAGCTGCGCGTCCTTGCGAACCTCGGCCGCTTCAACATCATTCCAGAGCTGCTCGCGATCCTGCCAGGCGTCACTGGCCCCATCGGGCAGCATGACTTCGCTGTGAACGACACCGGCCTTGTTGGTGAAGTCATGGGTGCGCCCGAGCCGGTCATCGTGCAGCCGCTCGCCTGCGCGATAGGCGGCAGCTGCGAGCGCAGACGATCCTGCTGCGCGGGAGATGGCTTTGGCCGAGAAGTGATAGATCGCCATGGCGACATACCATTTACGGCATTTTGCGCACGTCGGCACGACGTATAAGCGCGCCCTCCACCGATCTGGTCGCGGCGGATTTGACGAGGTCTCACAGCGACCCAGCCTGTTGTCTGCGGGATGGGAGAGGGATAGCTGGTTGGTCCTTCACCGACAACGGAAGGATGCCAGACATGCGCAAACCCCGCGATTACGACACAGAACTGCAAGCCCTCAACGACAAGGCAAAGCAGCTCAGGACCCGCAAGCAGACCCAGCTCGGCGTGCTCGTCATTGCCACCGGGGCCGATGCGCTTGGGCTCGAAATACTCGCCGGCGTTCTGCTCGCCGCCATCAGCAACAACGACCCGTTACGGAAGGAGGCCTGGCGCAATCGCGGCGCTGCGTTCTTTCAGGGCAGCACCAAAGCTCGCCGATCAGCTGGCAAAGACGCTGGTGGCACACAAGCGATCGATCCAAACACGCAACCGGCTGCTGGCACAGCGGGCACGGCATGATATGCGAGAATGGCGGGTAAAACGGCGCGAACGCACACGGCAACTTATCGAGCTCGGCGGGCTGATCGCCAAAGCGGAGCTCATCGAACTGACCGACGATGATCGCGCGGTGATCCTCGGGCTGCTGATCGAAGCGGCGGCAAAGCTAAAGAGCGAGAATCGCGATCAGCAACTGCTGCTCTGGCGGCGGCGAGGCGCGCGGGCGTTCGCGCAAAACCAGTTGGCGGAGCCATCATGATCGCGCACATGTCCAGCCGATTAATCAGGCAGCAAACGAACTTTCGCTGAGCGTGCTCGAACGGGCGCTGCAATGGGTGAGCCAGGATCTGCTTTCCGCTGCCATTGTCGTCCTGGCGCGGACCGAAGAGACACTCTCCACAATGATCTTCAGTTCACTGGCCGAAAGCGAGAATGACGAACCTACCGATTGAGAAACTTTATTGCGTATCCGCCTGCTTCAACCTGTCAGCGCGCCCCTTAGTCCCAAGCCCAATTTCCTTAGCCAATACACGCCTTCGCTCTGCATAACTGGGCGAAACCATCGGATAGTCTTTGGGCAGGTTCCATTTTTTACGGTAATCGTCCGGCGTCATGCCGAACTTCGTCCGCAGGTAGCTCTTCAACAACGTGACCTGTTTACCGTCTTCGAGACATACGAGGTATTCGGGTTTGATCGACGCCCGGATCGGGACGGCTGGCTTCTGGTCGGGCCGTGGTTCCGGCTCCGCTTCCTGACCAAGGCCGGAAAGCGAGGCGTGGACGCTGCCGATAAGCCCGGCGATATCAGATATCGCGATGCTGTTGTTGCTGACATGTGCGGCAACAATATCAGCCGTTAGGGCGACAAGCACGTTGGCATCAACCATGGACAGTCCTCTTCGATCAGTAGCTTCCTCATTGGCCTTTTGTTCAAGCAACGCAATACTAGATGAACAACTACTATGCACCCCATGGCCAAGTTATACGACGCAGACAACGGGTCGCGGCAGCCTGGGCTCAGCAATGAGGTGAAGCGACACTACCTTGCTATATGGTGACACTAATGGCTCCAGCGGGTCCCCGCAGCGACGAGGCCGACAAAAATCATACAGAAGCTGATTGCCATCAGCCCAGCCACAATCTGGTCTTGCCAAGCCTTTTCGAAAATCGCGGCCTCTATGCCCCGCCCGAGAGCAAAACCCGGCGTCAGCACGAGTCCCACCCACACCACGGCAGACATGATGTTCCAGCAATAGAAGCGAGGCGCATCCATCCGCGCCACCCCTGCCACCAAAGGCAGCATCGATTGAAAGGGACCGAGCACATAGCGCCCTGCAACCAGCGATACGCCGCCCCAGCGACGAAAAAACAGCCGCGCCCTAGCGATGCTACGGCGATGCCGCGTCATCGCGGGCAGACGCCAAGCATGGTGGCCCAGCCGCTCACCGGCGCGCCAGGATAGGAAGTATCCCGCACTTGCACCTGCAATCCCGAACAGCACGACCGGAGCTGCGTCGACTCGGCCGCTACCCATTAGCACGCCGACCATGAACAATATCGGGGTTGCAGGGATGAAGACGCCGATGACGGCGAGCGATTCGCCAAAGGCGATCAGCCCGAATGCGGGGCCCGCCAGCCAGCGGTGATCGGTCATAAAGTCCGACAGAAGCTGGAGGAGGCCGTTCATGGTCCGCGCCCGAGGATCAGAGCGAGAGTTTCTTGAAGATCGGCTCGGGCATCGCGCGGATAATCGCCATGACGAGACGCCAGCGGCCCAAGGTGTAGATCACGTCGGCCTTCTTGGCCTGCGCCTTCAGGATCGCGTCGGCGACCTGTTCGGGCTCGGCGGTCATCACCGGCGACAGCTTCATGCCTGCGGTCATCTGGGTGCGCACGAAGCCGGGCTTGACCGTCATCACGTGCAGCCCGGTCTTGGCGTGCGCGTTGCGCAGGCCCGAAAGGAACGCGGTGAATCCGGCCTTGGCCGATCCGTAGATGAAGTTCGAAGCGCGTCCGCGCTCGCCTGCGACCGAGCTGATGCCGATGATGCAGCCATCGGGCACGTTCGCCATGCGGCGGGCGGCGGCGAGCAGATAGCGAGCCGGGCCGTTGTAATTGCTGTCCATGACCCTGGCCGCAACGTCGTCATGCGCCGCCGATTCGGCCTGATCGCCCAGCAGCCCTGCGACCATCACCACGGTGCCCGGCACCACGCCCAGCAAATCGAAGAACGCGTCCGGCGCGCCATCGGTGATATCGACGTTGACCGAGCGGACCTTGGCCTGGGTGCGCAGCGAAAGGTCGGTCGCATCGGCACTGATGTCGCCGCGCGCGGCCAGAATGACCTCGCAGCCCTTGGCGGCATAGCCCCTGGCGAGCGCACGGCCGATGTCCGAACGGGCACCCAGAATGAGGACAGGAGAAGCGAGCATCTACAGACCCAATCTTTGTGAAAGCAGCGAGGAGAAGCGCCGGTCGAGCCCGTACTTCGAACGAAGGTTACGAAATTCGTCGAGCCTGGGATAGCCAGCGGCAAAGCGCTCGGGCGAGACCCGCGCGTCCTTGGTGAGATACACGCGCCCGCCATGATCGGCGGTGATCGCATCGAGCCGCTCGAGCAGCGCGAAATTGTCAGGGGTCGCGGGGAAGTCGAGCGCCAGCGTATAGCCTTCCATCGGGAAGCTGAGCATCCCGGACGAGCCGGGCCCCATGCGCTTCAGCACCGCGAGGAAAGATCCGGCGCCCGCAGCGGAAATCGCCTCGAGCAACCGGCGCATGCCCTGTTCGCTTGTCGCGAGCGGAAGGACGGACTGGTACTGCACAAAGCCCTGGCGGCCGTAGATCCGGTTCCACTCGAAGATCGCATCGAGCGGATAGAAATAGGGATCAAGATCGACCACCGCGTCGCCTGGGCGCTGCATCGCGTAATAGAGATGGTTGAACATCCGCACGTTGAAGCCGCTCAAGGCAAAGCTCGGGAAATCGATCGGGATCGTCTTGGGCTTGCGGTTGGGGCGCGCGAGCGGCGCGGCGCGGCGCGCGGGGTCGAGATCGCCCGGAAGCGCATGCTCGCCCAGCAGGATCGCCGAACGGCCAAGGCTCTTGCCGGTCGCCATGCAGTCTATCCACGCTACCGAATAGGTCGATCCGTGCGACTGTTCGAACACGGCGAGCGCCTGTTCGAGGTCGGGCACGCGGATCGTGCGCTGGCGCATGAATGCGGTCTCGATCTTCAGCATGCGGAACGAGGCGCGCACGATGATTCCGGTGAGCCCCATGCCGCCGCAGGTCGCGGCGAACAGATCGGTGTTCTGGGTCGGCGAGCAGCGCTCGATCCGGCCATCGCCGAGGTCGATATCGAACCAGTCGACATGGTCGCAGAACGAACCTGCGACATGGTGATTCTTGCCGTGCACGTCGCTGGCGATCATGCCCCCTATGGTAACCTGCCGTGTGCCGGGAGTGACTGGCGGAAACCAGCCTCGGGGAACGAAGGTTGAAACGAGATCGGAGAGCATTACGCCCGCCTCGCAGGTCAACGCGCCGGTGATCTCGTCGAACGCAATCAGCCGGTCGAGCCTCAGCATGGCGATGGTGGCATCTGTGTTGAGGCTGGCATCGCCATAAGAGCGGCCGTTGCCGCGCGCTATGCTGCTGGGCAGCGCACACAGCGTCTCGTGAAGCCCCTGCGGGTTTGCGGGCTGCCACACTGAGCACTTTCGCACCGGATAGCGGCCCCAGCCGGAGAGGGATTCGGTATGGGGCATCAGTGGAAGGCCACAGATGCGTCAGTGGCAGGCAGACACATGCGTGTCATCACGCCGGCCTTGGCTGCGTGAACACATAGCGACGATCGAGCTGGTACTTGATCGCATAGCCCAGCACCAGCCCGGTCACAGCTCCGGCCTCGCGTGCCATATGGGTCTGCCAGACCAGCCAGGCCACTGTCTCGAAACCCCAGAATATCAGCGTGGTGAAGACCCCGGTGGCGGCATATAGCCCGAAGGTTCCGGCCTGCCCGGCACGGGCGTGGGCAGCACCTGCGAAGATCCATGTTCTGTCGAGCGCGTATTTGACCACCAAGCCGATAATCGTACCACCCGCCAAGGCCGGAATATAGGCGTTCGGAAAGACCGCCAGCAACATCCGCTGGGCGGCCAGGTTGGCCAGGATTGCAAGCACTGCAAACGCCGCGTAGCGAAGCAGCAGTGCCAGGCCCGTCATGCCACCGTTCCTGCAAAGGCCAGCAGTCCCACTATCAGGCCGCAGCAAAGGCTCGTGCGGTCGCGCATCGCGAACACCACGGGATCATCATGCATCGCGCCACGATGGGTCATCAGCGCGATACGGTTGCTCCAGAAAAGCAGCACGAGACAGACACCCCAGAGAAACTCCGGATGACGGTAGAGCTGCTGGACAGGCTCCGAATTGGCATAAAGCGCAAGGACCAGGACAGATACCAGGCCAGACGACACCATGATGTTGCCAACGATGCTCCGGTCATCGACGCAGTAGCCTCGGCCCGTTGCGATCGATCGGCCCGTCGCAGCCCCATCGACCAGCTCTGCGTAGCGCTTCACCGCTGCCAGCGAGAAGAAGAAGAACATCGAAAAGGCGAGCAGCCAGAGCGACGATGGCACGCCGGTTGCCGCGCTCCCTGCCAGAACACGCAGCGTATACAGCACAGCGAGCGCGCAGATGTCGATCATGGCAAGCCGCTTGAGCTTGACCGAATAGATGATCGTCAGGGCGCTGTAGAGACACAGGACAGCAAACAGCTCGATCCCGCCTGCCAGGGCCACCAGCGCGCCCGCTGCCCCCAGAACCGGGACCATCCAGGTGCCGTGGACAAGACGGATGCGGCCCGATGCGAACGGCCGCAGGCACTTGCGCGGGTGTGCACGGTCAGCTGACAGGTCGAGCAGGTCATTGAGAATATAGGTGGCCGAGGCCACAAGGCTGAAGGCCAAGAAGCCAAGCACCGCCTGAAGCGCGGTGGCCAACCCGAACTGATGTGCGGCCAGCATGGGCAGGAACACCAGCACATTCTTGAGCCACTGATGTGGCCGCATGGCCTGTATATAGTCCGCCAGCCTTGCTTTGCGGGCGGGTAGATGGATGGCATCGGCAACCAGCCGCTCGACCTTCGCTTGAAAGGCTTTGCTTGAGTTGATGGTGATGGCCCCGGCGGCACCCTGCCACACGGGAAAGTCGGCAGGTGCATCGCCAATGTAGCTGTACCCGCCAGGCCCGAATGTCTCGTCCAGAAACCGGGCCTTTCTGGCTCCGGTCAGATTGATGCTGCCTGATGAACCGTGTGCGGCATCGAAGATACCCAAATGCAAGGCGACAGCGTCGGCCATCGCCTGGGTCGCACCTGTGACCAGCGCAACCCTGCCACCACGCTCACGCCATTGCTCGATCAGCGCGAGAACTTCAGGATTATAGGGTAGCCGCGCAGGATCGATCGCACTGATCTCACCCAGCTTCTGCTTGAGTGCCAGCCTGCCTCTTGCCAGTGTTCGCACAGCCTCGATCGGCGTCTGCCACTTGACCGACCAGGCGAGCCAGAAATTCTCCAGCAGAGAGTCGGTCTGGATCAGCGTGTCATCAAGGTCCACGACGAGCGTCAACTTGCTGGGATTCCAGTTTGCGATGCTCATTCCGGCCTCTTGATCTGCTTCAGGCGAAGGCTTCTTGCCTGCAGGCCTTCACTAGATGCACGATGCCTTAAATATAGTTAACAAATCGCTTTCGCGCGCTGGGTCTACCTGGAGTTGCGAACGCACAACGCCATAACGATCGCCCCAACGATCACGGTCAAAAAATTAGCCACCGAATTTGGCTCATAAGGGATCGAAAGTCTGAACACATCTTTCTTGCGTCAGCCAAGGCCAGACTGTGCACCCCTGTCAGGGGCAAAAAACGGGGCGATATAGTCATTCCACTGCCCCAACGCCGCGGCCTTTTCCTTTTTCCAGTCATAACGCTGATAAATGCCAGCAACGCCTGCACGTGACCCGCTTACGTGGTTAAGGACCGCTTCTGTGACTTCAAAACGAACTCCAAGGCGCTGAAACCCAGTCGCCAGCGTACGCCGAAGATCATGCAATCGCCATGGCGCGACAGGTTCGCCGCCATCTTCGGCTATAAGTTGATCGATCTCCCTTTTGCCTTTCGAGTATGCAGTGAATGGGGCTCCTGAAGAGGTGGTAAAGACTTTGCCCTGACGCGGCCAGATCTCGGCTTGAGCGACTGCATCGAGAACAGATACGGCCAGAGCGTTTAGCGGAATCATGTTTGGCTCGCCATTCTTCGTTCGGCTTCCAGGAAGCGTCCACATGAGTTCATCTCTGTTGAGTTCGCTCCATGTAACCGATGACACTTCTTCCCTTCGCTGCCCAGTGAGGATCAGGAGGCGAACGATTGGACCGAAACAACGGTGAGTGCGAAATGTCTGTCGCCAAACGCGCCCGAGTTCCTCGTCAGATAGCCATCTATCTCGCGGCCTTACTGGGGGCGGCGTTTCCATACCATCCATCGGACTCCGCTCAATATCGCCACGGTTAACTGCCCACCGAAACAACCTTCGCAAAACAGCAAAAACATTCCGTCGATTGGCTACCTGATGCGCAGGCATCCGGTCAAAAATCGTTGCCACGTCGGCTCGCTTGATTTTGGGTAGTGGTTTGTTACCGAGGACGGGTTTGACATAGAGCCGAAGGCTGCGTTCCACGCAACCATTCCAGCTATTGCTCAGACACGCTTTTTGGAACCCAACAGCGTAGCTTGAAAATGCCAAATTCACCGCTTCCTGTCGCCTTTGCTTATCAGCTTCCACAGGATCGATACCCTGCGCGATTAGCAGCGAAATTCGGCGCGCCTCCTCTCTTGCTGTGACCGGCGTCCATGGCGACCCATGGGATCCGATGGTATAACGTCGAGTTGTGGATTCTCGTCCTCCCATCCGAAACTGCAGGATGTAGGAAACTGCACCCGCGCGCGTGATCCTAACGCCAAATCCCTTGATGGCATTATCCCAGAGGAAGCCCTCTGCGCAGTTTGCGATCAAGGCATCAATTGTCCGTTTCGTGATTTTACCGCATGCCATTTCCTGGTCTCCAAACCCGGCGTGCAGCAATCATCCAGCAATCACCGGGTAATCACCGAGGCGGGGAATTCCGCCGAGACCTGACAACTGTAGCGCACTCAAGCATTTGAGTTAACACGACATTTCTACGCCACAGGTACCTTCAGGTACGCCGATACCTGAAGTACCACACCTCGTGTCCCTGCGCGCGCGCCTTGGCCTCATAGCGGGTTTCGGGCCAGCCGCCGGGGCGGACGAGAAAGTCCCTCGGCCGCTCGCACAGCCAGTCGAATTGCGGATGGCCGTTCATCACCATCATCGCATGCGCGACATAGATCGGGTGATCGGTGCCGAAGCGGAATTCGCCGCCGGGCTTCAGCTTGGCCGCGATCAGGTTCACCGGGCCCGAATTCATCATCCGCCTTTTGGCGTGGCGCGCCTTGGGCCAGGGATCGGGGTGGAGCAGATAGACGAAGCTCAGGCTTCCGTCGGGAACGCGCTCGAGCACGTCGATCGCGTTGCCCATGTGAAGGCGGATGTTGGCGAGCGTGTGCTCGCGGACATGCTGCAGCGCGCCGACCACGCCGTTGAGAAACGGCTCTGCCCCGACAAAGCCGTGATCGGGCAGCATGTCGGCGCGATACGCCATATGCTCACCCGCGCCGAAGCCGATCTCGAAGTGCAGCGGGCGATTGTCGCCGAACAACCGCTCGGACGTGATCTCGCCGTCTTCAGGCACGGTGATCTGCGGCAGCAGCCGTTCGACCAGATCGGCCTGGCCGATGCGCAATTTGTGGTTCTGCTGGCGGCCATAGAGCCGCCGCACGGATACAGGATCACCGGGTTTGTACGCAGTCATGCGCCATGCGCTTAGCGAACGACGCTCGCGATGCAAGCGGCTATCGCCGGGCGCGCATGGGTGATTGACGTTTTCTATCGCTGTGCTGCGACGGTCCGAATGGCTTGCGGCTTGTGCCAAAGCCGGGTCTTATTTACAGTCGTGTCAATGACTGACAGCGCCCTCCCCGCCTCGCCCGGGTCCGTATCGAGCGACCAGCCGATCTGGACAACGCATTACAACCACCCTTGCGCGTGGGACCAGCACTTCCCGCCGCTGTCGCTGCCCGAGATGCTGTTCCGCTCGGCCGAGCGCAAGGGAACGGCGCCTTTGCTCGATTTCATGGGCCGCAAGTACAGCTATGCCGAAACCGCACAGGGCGCGCGCCGGGTGGCCAAGGGGCTGCAGGCGATGGGCGTGGGCAAGGGCGACCGCATCGGGCTGTTCCTGCCCAACGTGCCGCATTATGTCGCGGCCTATTATGGCGCGATGGCGGCAGGAGCGACGGTGGTCAATTTCTCGCCGCTCTATACCGTGGACGAGCTGGCGCATCAGGTCGCCGACAGCGGTACGACAATCCTGTTCACATTGTCCGCAACAGCCTTGCTGCCCACCGCGCTCAAGGTGCTGGACCAGTCGGGGCTGGAGCGGCTGGTTGTGGGCTCGGTCGCAGGCGCGCTGCCGGCGGGCAAGGCGCTGTTCTACCGGTTGTTCAAGGGCAAGGAGACCGCCGAGCGGCCCGACGACCCGCGCATCACCAGTTTCTCGTCGCTGATCGACAATGACGGGGCGTATGCCCCGGTGCCGATCGACGCGACAACCGACATCGCGCTGTTCCAGTACACCGGCGGCACCACCGGCACCCCCAAGGGCGCGATGCTCAGCCACCAGAACCTCTCGGCCAATGCCCGGCAGGTCAATGCGATCGATCCGCGCAAGGACGACGCCGACGACCGCATCCTGGGCGTGCTGCCGTTCTTCCACGTCTTTGCCAACACCTGCGTGCTCAACCGCACCGTGCTGAACGGCGGCGAGATCGTGATGCTGCCGCGCTTCGAGGCGGTGGCGGCGCTGAAGGCGATCACCCGCACCAAGGTTACCGCGCTCCCCGGGGTGCCGACCATGTACCAGGCGCTGCTCGACAACCCCCAGATCGCGAAAACCGATTTCGCGTCCTTGCGCGCCTGCATCTCGGGCGGCGCACCGCTCGCGGCAGAGGTCAAGGCGCGGTTCGAGGAGGTCACCGGCGCGAATGTGGTCGAAGGCTATGGCCTCACCGAAAGCAGCGGCGTGGTCTCGACCAACCCCTATGAAGGGCTCAACAAGCCCGGCACCATCGGCCAGCCGCTGCCCGGCACGATCGTGCGGCTGGTCGACAAGGAAGACCCCACGAAGCAGGTCGCCCCGGGCGAGCCGGGCGAGATCATCTTTGCTGGACCCCAGGTGATGCGCGGTTACTGGAACCGGCCCGATGCGGATGCCGAGGTGTTCATCGGCGAATTCCTGCGCACCGGCGATGTTGGGCAGATCGACGAGGACGGCTATATCCGCATCGTCGACCGCATCAAGGACATGATCGCAGTGGGCGGGTTCAAGGTGTTCCCAAGCCAGATCGAGGAGGTGCTGTATCGGCACCCTGCGGTCAAGGAGGCGCTGGTGATCGGAATCCCCGATCCCTATCGCGGCGAGAGCCCCAAGGCGTTCGTCGCGCTGCAGGACGAGGCCGAGGTCGATGGCCCGGCGCTGATGGCATGGCTGAACCCGCAGCTGGGCAAGCACGAGCGCGTCGCCGCGGTCGATGTCCGCGATGCACTGCCCAAGACGCTGATCGGCAAGCTGGACCGCAAGGAACTGCGCCGGGCCGAGGGAATCACCGCCTGATCGCCCGGACGGCGGTCAGGTTAACGCCCCTTGCCAAGCTGTCATGTGAGTGACACACTCATTCTGGTGCAGATTTTCAGACTCTGCCCGAGGCAGTCATGGGGGACATGATGACCAATGCTATCGAAAGGCGGTTCGAGGCCGCGCGCTACAATTCCACGCACGTCAAACCCGTCACGCCCGAGACGGTATGGGAGCGACGGATCAGCAACCATGTGGCCTATGCGCTGCTCGCCTATACCGGCCTGCAGATCTTCGTGGTGATGGGGGCGATCAAGGGCGAGGGCATGTCGATCCTGCCCTATCTGGGTCTGGTTGTGCTGGTCGGCCTTGTCATTCCGCTGTGCCGACGGATGGAAAAGCGCTGGCAGACGCTGTCGCGCAGCGATGCGTCCGAAGCCACGCTGACTGCGGCCTTCCGCAGCGACCGGCTGGGCATCTGGCTGTTCGCGATCGGCTTTCCCTTTGCCTTTGTGGCACTGGTCAAGGGCCTTGCGGCGCTGTTCTGAACCGCGCCGGTTCGATTGACCAACGTACACCGGCAGCTTAAACGCTGCTGATGCAAACCCCCGAACAAGCCAGGGATCTGGCGCACGATCTGGTGTCCCGCGCGCTAGCCGCCGGAGCCAGCGCGGCCGACGCCGTCTTCGCCTGCGATGCCTCCACCGACGTACAGATCCGCCTGGGGGCGCTGGAAGACGTCCAGCGGTCCGAAAGCGCCGCGATCGGCCTGCGGGTGTTCGATGGCAAGCGCTCCGCCAGTGTTTCGGGCGCGGATGTCACGGCTGCGGGCCTTGCGACATTGGCCGAGCGCGCGGTGGCCATGGCGCGGCTGGCGCCCGAGGACGCCTATGCCGGGCTGGCGCCTGGAGAGCTGCTGGCACGCGGGCCGCTTCCCGCGCTCGATCTGGACGATGAGCAGGACCCCGACCCTGCGCTGCTGCGCGATCTGGCCGAGCGCTGCGAGGCGGCGGCGCGCGCCGTCCCTGGCGTCACCAATTCGGAAGGCGGATCGGCAGGCGCGGTGCGCTCGGTCATGGCGCTCGCCACCAGCCACGGCTTTGTCGGCAGCTATGGCGGCAGCCGTTATGGCATAGGCGCCAGCGTGCTGGCCGGCGCGGAAGGCGCGATGGAGCGCGATTCGGCATCGCACACGGTGCGGTTCCTGAGCGATCTGGAATCGCCCGAGGCCATCGGCCGCCGCGCGGGCGAGCGTGCGGTGGCGCGGCTGGGCGCGGGCAAGATCAGCAGCGGACCGATGCCGGTGGTGTTCGACCGCCGCGCGGGCGGATCGCTGATCGGATCGCTGATCGGCGCGATCTCGGGCAGTGCGATCGCGCGCAAGACCAGCTTCCTGCTCGACAAGCGCGGCAAGGCGATCTTCGACAGCGCGGTGACCATCCTGGACGATCCCCACCGGGTGCGCGGGCTGCGCTCGCGCAGCTTTGATGGCGAAGGCCTGCCCACCCGGCCCTGGCGCGTGATCGACCAGGGCGTGCTAACCGGATGGATGATGGACAGCGCCGCTGCCCGCCAGCTCGGCGAAGCGCCCACCGGCCATGCCGCGCGCGGGATCAGCGGCGCGCCCGCCACCGGAGCCAGCAACCTGCATATGGAAGCAGGGCAAGACAGCCCGGAGGCGCTGATGACGGGGATCGCAACCGGCATCTATGTCACCGAACTGATCGGCATGGGGGTCAACGGCGTCACCGGCGATTACAGCCGCGGCGCGAGCGGTTTCATCATCCGCGATGGCCAGCTTGCCGAGCCTGTCAGCGAGATCACCATCGCGGGCAATCTGATCGACATGTTTGCAGCGCTGGTGCCCGCAGACGATCTCGAATTCCGCTACGCGGTCAATGTGCCGACGCTGCGGATCGACGGCATGGTCGTGGCGAGCAGCTGAGCGATGGCGGGGCGGATCACAACAGGGCTGATGCTGGCCGCCAGCCTGGCGCTGGCATCCTGCGGAGGGTGGAGCGACAAGGGCCAGCCGCCGCGCACCGACGATCGTATCGTGGTGCAGCCGCAGCCGTCTTTGGTCACGGTGCCGGTGGAGGCCGAGCTCGGCGATCTGGCCCGCGCGATGGAACGCAACGTTCCGCGCCAGCTGTGGCGGATCAACCAGCGGGACCAGATCTGCGTCGCCAGCAAGGGGGTCGATCTGGGGATCGCCACGGTCAAGACACCCAAGATCAAGTGCAACATCGTCGGCGAGGTTACCCGCGGATCGATCCGTGTCGGCGGATCGGGCAAGGAGCTGCGCTTTTCCTTCCCGCTCACCGCGGTCATTCGTGCCGAGGACATCGGCGGGATCCTCAAGCGCGAGACCGCCACCGCCAAGGCGATGGCGCATGCCGTGGTCCGGCTGGAGCTTGAGAAGGACTGGACCCCGCGCGGCACCGTCAAGCTGAGCTATGACTGGCTGACCGAGCCGCATGTCGATTTCATGGGGCAGAAGATCAGGCTCACCGAACCTGCCGAGCGCGAGCTGGCGCCGATCATCGCGAAGCTGGAGCGCGAGCTGCCCGGCGAGCTGGGCAAGATCGGCATCCGCCGTCAGATCGGCCAGGCCTGGGCGAGCGCGTTCACCTCGGTGGTGCTCAACGAGCGCAATCCGCCGGTGTGGATGCGGATCACCCCGCGCGAGCTGCAATATGGCGGCTATGAGGTCGCCAACGGCCGGCTGCGGCTGCGGCTGGGGATGCGCGCGCTCACCGAAACCTATGTCGGCAAGCGTCCGAGGCCCCGCCCTGCGACCGCGCTGCCGCCGATGGTGCCGCTCGCGGGCACACCGGGCGAGCTTGCCTTCTTCCTGCCGGTGTTCGCCGAATATGGCGAGCTCGAGCCGGTGCTGATCCGCGCGCTGCGCAAGCGATCAAGGCGCCCGTTCATGGTGCCAGGGCTCGAGCCGGTCGATGCGACGTTCAAGGCGGCGACGATCTATGGCACCACCGGCGGGCGGATCGCGGTGGGGCTCACTTTCACCGCGCACGAACGCGGCAGCAGGACCCCGACATCGGGAACGGTTTGGATGACCGGCAAGCCGGCCAACGCCGAGGATTCGCGCCGTGTGGGCTTCACCGATTTCGGCGTCACCGGCACCACCGACATGACCGGGGGCGACCTGATCCTCGACATGATGAACGCGCCCGGCGTCGCGCCGATGATCGCCGAGCTGCTCGCACAGAATTTCGAGCGCGATTATGCCGAGCTGCTGGGCAAGGTCGACCAGGCGATCGCCGCCAAGCGCAGCGGCGACATCGTCATCCACGCCGATCTGAAACGCGCGCGCACCGGGCAGCTTCAGGCCGCGGGCGCAGGGCTGTACCTGCCGGTCTGGGCCAGCGGCACCGCGAGCGTGACGATCGCGCCCTGAGGCCCGGTCAGCGCGTCAGGCGCGCGGCGTGCCAGCGCAGATGGTCTTCCATGAAGGTCGAGATGAAATAGTAACTGTGATCATAGCCCGGCTGCATCCGCAGCGTGAGATCGATCCCGGCCTTTGCGCACGCCTCGGCCAGCAATTGCGGCTTGAGCTGTTCGGCCAGGAAATTGTCGGCCTCGCCCTGATCTACCAGAAGTTCAGGCACTCGCGCGCCATCCTCGATCAGCGCAACCGCATCGTGCGCGCGCCACGCCGCGCGATCGTCGCCCAGATAGCCGCCCAGCGCCTTCTGGCCCCAGAGCACCTGCGAGGGCGCGACGATCGGCGCGAACGCCGAGATCGCCTTGAACCGTTCGGGCAAGGTCAGGCCGATGGTCAGCGCACCATGGCCGCCCATCGAATGGCCCATGATCGACTGGCGCGTCATGTCCGCGGGGAAGCAGTCGCCGATGATCGCGGGCAGCTCCTCGGTAACATAGCTCCACATCCGGTAATGCTGCGCAAAGGGCTCCTGGGTCGCATCGACATAAAAGCCTGCGCCCAGCCCGAAATCATACGCGCCGTCCGCATCATCGGGGACATCTTCGCCCCGCGGGCTGGTGTCGGGCGCGACGAAGATCAGCCCGAGCTCGGCGCAGGCGCGGCGGAACTCGCCCTTTTCGGTGACGTTGGCCTGGGTGCAGGTGAGACCCGAGAGATACCACACCACCGGCAGCATCGCGCCCTCGGCATGATCGGGCACGAACACCGAGAAGGTCATGTCGGTGCCGGTGACCTCCGAGGCATGGCGCAGCACCGCCTGCTCGCCGCCGAAGCTGCGGACGCTGGAGACGGTTTCGACCGCGACCGGCATCAGTAGACCACCACCGAGCGGATCGACTTGCCTTCGTGCATCAGGTCGAACGCGGTGTTGATCTCTTCCAGCCCCATGACATGGGTGATCATCGAATCGATCTCGATCTTGCCGGTCATGTACATGTCGACGATCTCGGGCACGTCGGTGCGACCCTTGGCGCCGCCGAACGCGGTACCGCGCCAGTTGCGCCCGGTGACCAATTGGAACGGACGGGTGCTGATTTCCTTGCCCGCCTCGGCCACGCCGATGATGATCGAGGTGCCCCAGCCGCGATGGCACGCCTCGAGCGCGGTGCGCATCACCTCGGTGTTGCCGGTGGCATCGAAGGTGTAGTCCGCGCCGCCATCGGTCATCGCCACGATCCTGGCGACGGTGTCCTCGCGGCTCATGCCACGCGTGTTGAGGAAGTCGGTCATGCCGAACTTGCGGCCCCATTCCTCGCGATCGGGGTTGAGATCGACCCCGATGATCTTGTTCGCGCCTGCAAGCTTGGCCCCCTGCAGCACGTTGAGGCCGATGCCGCCCAGGCCGAAGACCACGACATTGTCGCCCGGCTGGACCTTGGCGGTCTTGGTCACCGCGCCCACCCCGGTGGTGACGCCGCAGCCGATATAGCAGGCGCTCTGGAAGGGCGCGTCCTGGCGGATCTTGGCGACCGCGATCTCGGGCAGCACCGTGAAGTTGCTGAAGGTCGAGCAGCCCATGTAATGATAGATCCGCTGACCCTTGTAGCTGAAGCGCGTGGTGCCATCGGGCATCAGCCCCTTGCCCTGCGTCGCGCGGATCGCGGTGCACAGGTTGGACTTGCCCGACAGGCAGGTTTTGCACTTGCCGCATTCGGGCGTGTACAGCGGGATGACGTGATCGCCAGGCTTGACCGAGGTCACGCCGGCGCCGATCTCGAGCACGATGCCCGCGCCTTCATGGCCCAGCACGCTGGGGAAAATCCCTTCCGAATCGAAACCTTCGAGCGTGTAGGCATCGGTGTGGCAGATGCCGGTTGCCATGATCTCGACCAGAACCTCGCCTTCTTTGGGGCCTTCCAGATCGAGTTCGACGATTTCGAGCGGCTTCTTCGCTTCAAAGGCAACGGCGGCGCGGGTCTTCATGGGGCGAGGCTTTCCTGGCAGCGTGAGGGGTGACGGCATCCCCTATCATTGCCCCGCATATGCGTTAATATGCTAATTGATAAATAGACTATGGCAGAGGTGGGATAATATGTCGCAATGGGACGGCATCGACGAGTTCATCGCGGTTGCCACCACCCGCTCGTTCACGCGCGCCGCCAAGGCGATCGGCATGTCGCCCACCCATGTCAGCCGCGCGATCAGGACGCTCGAGCAAAGGGTGCAGGCGCAGCTGTTCCACCGCACCACCCGCACCGTGCGGCTGACCGACACCGGGCGCGTGCTGTTCGAACGCTGCGAACGGATCGCGCAGGAACGCGACGAGGCGATCGCGCTGATCAGCCAGCAGGGCGAGCCGCAGGGCGAATTGCGCGTGACCTGTTCGACCGCGCTGGGCGAGCGCTTCGTCGCCCCCATCCTGCGCCGCTTCGCGATGCCGCACCCCAGGCTCAGCATCTCGATCGACCTCACCAACCGCGTGGTCGACCTGCTCGCCGAAGGCTATGATCTGGCGGTGCGCACCGGCCACGCCGCCGACCCCCGGCTGATCAGCACCCAGGTCGCCTCGCGCACGCTCTATACCTGCGCCGCGCCCGAATATCTGGCGCGCGCCGGGACCCCGCGCGAGGTCGGCGATCTCGAGCGACACGAATGCATCATCGGCACCAGCGCGGCCTGGCAGTTCCGCAAGGCGGGCGCAGAGCTGATCCACACGCCGCACGGCCGCTTTCGCTGCAACAGCGGCCATGCGGTGATGGAAGCGTGCCTTGCCGGAATGGGGATCTGCCAGCTGCCCGATTTCTACATCCTGCCGCATCTGCGCGACGGATCGGTGGCGCTGGTGCTGCAGGACTTTCAGCCCGATGACGAGCCGGTCTGGGCGGTCTATCCCCAGCGGCACCATCTGCTGCCCAAGATCAGCCGCGCGGTCGAATGCCTGCAGCGCGAGCTTTCGGCAGCGGTATAGCGGGGATGCAGCGCGGTTGCGCCGCAAATGCGACCCGCAACGCCCGACAACTCGACCGCCATGCTGGCTTTGCCGCGAGCGCGGCCTATATACACGCACAACCGGAGGCAACCAGCCGCCGGACGACCGGACAGGGACATGCTGCTGAACCTCAGCCACACCATCTTCAAGGGCGACGACGATGCCGCGCGGCTGGCCGCGCTGCGCGCCTATAAGCTTGACCCTGATGATGGCGATAACGCGCTGTACGCCGATCTGGTTGCCATTGCGCAGGCGCTGGGCGGATGCGAGTCCGCGTTCATCTCGATCGTCGAGGAAGAGCGGCAGTGGTTCAAGGCGGCACGCGGCATCACGCTCACGCAAACCCCGCGCGCCATCGCCTTTTGCGACCATGCCATCCGTTCGCCCGAGGTGATGGTGGTGCTCGACGCCACCACCGATCCGCGCTTTGTCGACAACCCGCTGGTCACCGGACCGCCAAACATCCGCTTCTACGCCGGCGCGCCGATCATCAACGCAGATGGATATGCACTGGGCACCTTGTGCCTGTCCGACAGCGCGCCGCGTGAGCGGTTCGACGATGCCCCGCTGCTCGCCGCGCTGGCGCGGCAGGTCGCAGCGCTGCTCGAACTGCGCAAGCAGCTGATCCATCAGCAGATCGCCGCAGACCTCGCCGCCGACCAGCGCGACCGGCTGTGGGATTCCTCGCTCGACATGATGCTGATCACCACGGTGACCGGCACATTGGTGGCGGGCAACCCGGCCTGGGAAAAGGCGTTCGGCCCGGTGCCGCTTGATGGCCGCGCGCATGTCAGCGACTATTTCACCGACAGCGCGCAGGGCGACCTGATCGCCGTTGCGAGCGGCGAGAGCGATGTCCAGACCGAGCGCGAGATGCGCGGCGCCGACGGGCAGACGATCTATGCCAGCTGGAGCCTGGCGCGCGAAGGCGACCTGATCTTCGGCATCGCGCGCGACATCACCCGTGCGCGCGCCGCCGAGGCGCAGCTGGCGCAGGTGCAGCGGATGGAATCGATCGGCCAGCTCACCGGCGGCATCGCGCACGATTTCAACAACCTGCTCACCATCATCTCGGGCAATTTGGACATCGCGCAGAAGCGCATCGCATCGGGCCAGGTCGATCGCGCAGGCCAGGCCATCGCCAATGCCCGCGACGGAGCGAACCGCGCCGCCAACCTGACGCAGAGGCTGCTGGCCTATGCCCGCCGCCAGTCGCTCACCCCCACCAAGATCAAGCCTGCGGACCTGATCCGCGATCTGGTGCCGCTGGCATCGCAGGCGCTAGACGACCGGCACGAGCTCAAGGTCGAATGCCCCGACAGCCTGTGGCCGATCATCGTCGATGCCAGCCAGCTCGAAAACGCGCTGCTCAACCTGGTGGTCAACGCCCGCGATGCGATGGATGCGCCGGGCGAGATCACGGTGCACGCCGCCAATGCCGAACGCACGCCCGAGGATGCCGATGACGGCCATGGCGCGCCGCCGGGCCGCTATGTCCGCTTTTGCGTCAACGACAGCGGCAGCGGCATTTCGCCCGAGGTCGCCAAGCATATCTTCGAGCCGTTCTTCACCACCAAGGATGTCGGCAAGGGCACCGGGCTGGGGCTCAGCCAGGTGCAGGGGTTCGTCGCGCAATCGGGCGGATTCGTGACGCTGGACACCGCGCCCGGCGAGGGCACCACGGTCATCCTGTGGCTGCCGGTGGCCGACGACGCCGAAAGCCGCCCGGACCGCGGTTCAGCTGGCAGTGCCGACCCGGCCTGTCACGAGGATTGCACCATCCTGCTCGCCGAGGACAATGCAGCTTTGCGCGCGCATGTCTGCGATGTGCTGCAGGAAGCGGGCTTCAAGGTGATCGATGCCGAGGACGGCCAGGCCGCGCTCGACCGGGTGGATGCCAGCGGTACCCAGCCCGATCTGGTGCTGAGCGACATCACCATGCCCAGGATGGACGGCAAGACGCTGGCGGTCGAGATCCGCAAAAGGTGGCCCGAAATGCCGATCGTGCTGATGACCGGCTATGCCGGCGGCGCGCTGGACGGCGACTGCCCGCACAACCTGTTGATCACCAAGCCCTTTGCGCCCGACGATCTGGTCGCGCTGATCCGCAGGACACTGTCTGCGGTCCCGGCGATCTGATTGGCCCAGCCGTTACGACGATGACCTAATCTCCCCTCCCGCAAGCGGGAGGGGAGAGTCTGTGTCAGCCCACCACGCCCGACGATGCAAGCAGTGCCAGCGTCAGCAGGTCGCCAGCGGTCGATGACATCGCGGCGATCTGCACCGGCTTTTCCATGCCGATCAGCATCGGTCCGATCATCGCGTCACCGCCCAGTTCGCGCAGCAACTTGGCCGAGAGGTTGGCCGATTGCAGCCCGGGCATGATCAGCACATTGGCCGGTGCCGACAGGCGGCAGAACGGATAGTTCGCCATCAGCTTGGGGTTGAGCGCGACATCGGGCGACATCTCGCCTTCATATTCGAACGTCACCCCGCGCTGATCGAGAATGCTCACCGCGTCGCGGATATTGTCCAGCCAGCGGCCCGAAGGATTGCCGAAGTTGGAATAGGACAGGAACGCGACGCGAGGCTCGTGCCCCAGCCTCTTGGCGACCTGTGCGGTGTTCTCCGCGATGCAGGCGAGTTCCTCGGCGTCGGGGCGCTCGTTCACCGTGGTGTCGGCCAGGAACACGGTGTGGCTCTTGCCGACCATGACATGGATGCCGAAAGGGGTTTCGCCGGGCTTCGGATCGAGCACCCGGCGGATCTCGCGCATCGACTGGCCGAAGGTGCGGGTGATGCCGGTCAACATCGCGTCCGCCTCGCCCAGATGCAGCAGCGCCGATCCGAAGATGTTGCGGTCCTGGTTGACCATGCGCTTGACGTCGCGCTTCAGGTAGCCGCGCCGCTGCAGCCGTTCGTACAGCACATCGACCATGCGCGGCACCAGAGGCGAATTGACCGAATTGTGCACCTCGAAGGCCATCGGATCGTCGACCGCGAGTTCCTTCAGCTTGTCGCGCACCCGCTGTTCGCGGCCGACCAGCACCGGGGTGCCATAGCCGCCATCGCGGAACTGGATCGCGGCGCGCAGCACCACTTCCTCTTCCGCCTCGGCAAACACCACACGCTTGGGATTGGCGCGGGCATCGCTGTACACCTGGGTCAGCACCGCCGTGGTCGGGTTGAGGCGGCTCTTGAGCGAATGGCGGTATTCGGCCATGTCCTCGATCGGCTTCTGCGCCACGCCGGTGTCCATGGCCGCCTGCGCCACAGCCGCCGACACCCGCTCCATCAGGCGCGGGTCGAACGGGGCGGGGATAATATAGTCAACGCCGAACTTCTGCGTCGCACCACCATAGGCCGCAGCAACTTCCTCGGGCACCTGCTCACGCGCCAGCTCGGCGATCGCCTTGGCCGCGGCGATCTTCATCTCCTCGTTGATCGCGGTCGCGCGCACGTCGAGCGCACCGCGGAAGATGAAGGGGAAGCCCAGCACGTTGTTGACCTGGTTGGGATAATCCGACCGGCCGGTGGCGATGATCGCATCGGGGCGCGCCGCCTTGGCATCGGGCGGGGTGATCTCGGGATCGGGATTGGCCATCGCGAAGATGATCGGCTGCGGCGCCATCTTCATCACCATCTCGGGCTTCAGCGCGCCTGCCGCCGAAAGCCCGAGGAAGATGTCGGCACCGTCGAGCGCTTCTTCGAGCGTGCGCCGGTCGGTCTTGGCAGCGTGCGCGGACTTCCACTGGTCGAGATCGTCGCGGCCCTGATAAATCACGCCCGAACGGTCGCACATCAACACGTTGTCGTGGCGTACGCCCATCGCCTTGATCAGCTCGGTGCAGGCGATGGCAGCGGCGCCCGCGCCGTTGACCACCATCTTCACATCGGCAAAATCGCGGCCCGTCAGATAGCAGGCGTTGAGCAGGCCGGCAGCCGAGATGATCGCGGTGCCATGCTGGTCATCGTGCATGACCGGGATGTTCATCCGCTCCTTCAGCGCCTGTTCGATGATGAAGCAGGCGGGCGCGCCGATGTCTTCCAGGTTGATGCCGCCGAAGCTGGGCTCGAGCAGCTCGACACATTCGATGAAGCGCTGGACGTCCTCGGTGTTGACCTCGATATCGATCGAATCGACATCGGCGAAGCGCTTGAACAGCACCGCCTTGCCTTCCATCACCGGCTTGGATGCCAGCGCGCCGAGATTGCCGAGGCCCAGGATCGCGGTGCCGTTGGAGATCACTGCGACGAGGTTGCCCTTGGCGGTATAGTCATAGGCCTTGGACGGATCCTCGGCAATGGCGCGGACGGGAACGGCCACGCCGGGCGAATAGGCAAGGCTGAGATCGCGCTGGGTCGCCATCGGCTTGGAGGCGATGATCTCGATCTTGCCCGGGCGGCCCGAAGAGTGAAAGAACAGCGCCTCGCGCTCGGTGAACTGGACGTTGGTCTTTTCGGTCATCGACAGGCCCTTGGCTGGCGGACGCGTTGCTGCGGCCGCTGGTGGTTTTCCGCTATCTTCGCGCCGGTTTCCGGCCTGATTGGTTGAAGACGCCCCTGCAGCCATGCATAGCCTTGCCGGACGGGCTTGGGCAAGCTTTTGCGCCCTTTTATGTTGCGCAGCATCCTCTTCCCGCCGCCAGCGCAGCCACCGGGGTGCCGCTACGGTGCCGGTCGCCCGCACCCCGCCCGCAGCGATGCGCGCGCGAAGCCCTTGCCGATGGCGAGCACGCCCGATAGCCTTGGCGGCCTGCCGCGCACAAGGAGCCTGTATGCCGCTGATTTTGACCGAGATCACACAGGGCGTGGCGGTGGTGACGCTCAACCGGCCCGAAGCGATGAACGCGCTGTCGGCCGCTCTGCGCGCAGAGCTCGCTGCAGCCATGCGCGCGGTGGCCGATGACGATGCAGTGCGCGCGGTGATCCTCACCGGCGCGGGCACCCGCGCCTTCACCGCCGGGCTCGACCTGAAGGAGCTGGGCGCGAGCACCGCCGGCCTTGGCGCGGCCAACGCCACCGATCCCGCCGAGAACCCGGTCAAGGCCGTCGAACAGTGCGCCAAGCCCGTGATCGGGGCAATCAACGGCGTCGCGATCACCGGCGGGTTCGAGCTGGCTCTGGCCTGCGATGTGCTGATCGCGTCGACCAACGCCCGCTTTGCCGATACCCATGCCCGGGTCGGCATCATGCCCGGTTGGGGGCTGTCGCAGAAATTGTCCCGGATGATCGGCATATCGCGCGCCAAGGAGCTGTCGCTGACCGGCAATTTTCTGGATGCCGCCACCGCCGAACGCTGGGGGCTGGTCAACCGGGTGGTCGAGCCCGATGCGCTGCTCCCCGCCGCGATCGCCCTGGCGCGGGACATGGCGGGAATCGACCCGGGCATGAGCGCTGCCTACAAGGCGCTGATCGACGATGGCTATGCCCTGCCGCTAGCCGGCGCGCTGGCGCTGGAAGCCGATCGGTCCACCGCCGCCAACGGTCAGGTGCGCCCCGAATCGGTCGAACAGGCGCGGTTGGCGGTGATGGCGCGCGGACGCGATCAGGCCTGAGCGGGTTGCGCCGTCGCCAGGTTAACCGAGCGATTAAATAGCGATTGACGTTTACGTTAACGTGGCGCTAGACCCGCTGACGTGCTGCGCGGCATGAATCGCGCGCCAACAGACAACCGGAGAGATGCCATGTCGCTCGATGCCCTAGCCCGCACCGCCTATAACGCCGATCACGAGGCGTTCCGCCAGACCGTTCGCCGCTTCATGCAGGAAGAAGTCGCGCCCAATGCGGTAAAATGGGACGAGGAAAAGATTGTCCCGCGCGAAATCTGGCCCAAGGCAGGCGAGCTCGGCATGCTGTGCCCCACCGTTCCGGAAGAATATGGCGGCCTGGGCCTCGACTTCGGCTACAACGCCATCGTCAACGAGGAAGCCGCATATTTCGGCGGATCGCCTTTGGGCTTCTCGCTGCAGTCGGACATCGTGGTCAACTATCTCGTCCAGTACGGCTCGGAAGAGCAGAAGCAGAAGTGGCTGCCGCGCCTGGTATCGGGCGAGACGATCACCGCGATCGCGATGACCGAGCCGGGAACGGGTTCCGACCTTCAGGGCATCCGCACCACCGCGAAGAAGGATGGCAACCACTACGTCATCAACGGATCGAAGACCTATATCACCAACGGCCAGAACGCCGACCTGATCCTGGTCTGCGCCAAGACCGATACCGAAGTGCAGCCCGCCTGGAAGGGCGTGTCGATCATCCTCGTCGAAGCCGATCGCGAAGGCTTTGCCCGCGGCCGCAACCTCGACAAGATCGGCCAGGACGCCGCGGATACCTCGGAGCTGTTCTTCAACGACGTCCGCGTGCCGATGACCAACTGCCTCGGCGAGGAAGGCAAGGGCTTCATCTATCTGATGAGCGAGCTGCCGCAGGAACGCCTGTCGATTGCCGTTTCGGCCCAGGCTTCGGCGCAGAAGGCCTATGACGATACCGTCGCGTTCGTGAAGGACCGCAAGGCCTTCGGCAAGACCGTGTTCGATTTCCAGAACACCCGCTTCGTGCTCGCCGACCTCAAGACCAAGCTGCAGGTCGGCTGGGCGCATCTCGACTGGGCGCTGAACCGCCACGCGACCAAGGAGCTGACTGCGGTCGAAGGCGCTGCCGCCAAATTGTGGCACACCGAGCTGCAGTGGGAAATCATGGACAAGTGCCTGCAGCTGCACGGCGGTGCGGGTTACATGAACGAATATCCGATCGCCCGGGCCTGGCGCGGAGCGCGCGTGACGCGCATCTTCGGCGGCACCAGCGAGATCATGAAGGAGCTCATCGGTCGCTCGCTGTAAGGCACGACCGGAAATTCCCTTATGCCCAAATCAGAAGCCTGGCAGCGCGATCCGGAAAGCTATCCGTTCAGCACGGTAACCGAGACGCGCTTCCAGGATCTGGACCCGCTCGGCCATATCAACAATGTCGCGATGGCGGCGCTGTTCGAGAATGGCCGGGTGCGGTTCAACCGCAATCTGGGGCTCGAACGCCGCCAGCCCGGTGAACGCTGGCTGATCGCCTCGGTCGCGATCGACTATGTCGCAGAAGCGCATTTCCCCGATCCGGTGGAGGTGATGAGCGGCATCTTGCGGATCGGAACCTCAAGCTGGGACATCTGCTCGGCCGCGTTCCAGAACGGCGCGTGCGTCGCGACCTGCGTCACGACATTGGTGCTGACCGATGCCAACGGATCGAAGCCGATCCCGGCTGCGCTGCGCAGCTGCTATGAGGCGCTGCTGGTCAAGCGCGGCTAGCGTGCGCCGCCCGCCACTCAGGCGAGGCTGACGGTATAGCCGAGATACACGCAATAGGCCGCAACCAGGGTCAGGCCCTCGATCCGCCCCAGCCTTCTGCCGGTCAGTGCCAGCACCATGACCAGCGCCGAGGTTGCCAGCAGCACCCACAGGTCGAACCCCATGATGCTCGCCGGGACAGCGGTCGGTGCGACCACCCCGGTGATCCCCCCGATGAACAGGATGTTGTAGATGTTCGATCCCAGGACGTTGCCCAGCGCGATATCCCCCTGCCGGCGATAGGCCGCGATCACCGATGTGACCAGTTCGGGAAACGACGTGCCTACCGCGACGATGGTCAAGCCGATCACCGCATCGCTGATTCCCAATTGCTGCGCGATCTGGATCGCGGCATCGACCAGCACCACGCCTCCTGCCACGATCAGCGCCAGCCCGACAGCGAACAGCGCGAGCGCCATGGCCAGACTCGCGGTCGGCTTGTCGTGCGGAACCAGCGCAGGATCGACCTCTTCCATCGCGATCGCACGGTCATAGGCAGCGCCATGCGGGGCGCCCGCGCGCTCCTGACGATAGGCAAAATAGATATAGCCCGCCATCGCGCACAGGAAGGCAAAGCCCGCAGCGCGCGACAGCCCGACGCTCGCGCCTGCTGCGAGCAAGGCCATGGCGGCGAGCGTGGCAACCCCGCCATCGCGCCACAGCGCCTTGCTCTGCACCGCGATCGGGGCAATCAGCGCCGCCGCGCCCAGAATCAGCAGCGCGTTGGCAATGTTCGATCCGACGATATTGCCCAGCGCGATGCCCGGCGATCCGGCCAGGCTGGCCTGCACGCTGGCGGCGAGCTCGGGCATCGAAGTTCCCATGCCGACGACCGTCAGGCCGATGAGCATCGGCGACAGCCGCAACCGCTCGGCGATCCGCACCGCGCCGCGAACCAGGACGTCACCCCCGCCGATCAGGAGGACAAGTCCGAGCAGCAAAAACAGCCCCTGCATCATCATCGCGTGGCATCCCCTCCCGTCGTCAGGCTCCCGCGTTCTTCCTAAAAGGCCGGACGAACCCTGTCACGCGGGTTCGCGTTCTGGGCAGGCAGGCGCCGCACTGCCTGCGGCCAGGACCGCTCCTACAGATATCGGGAAGTGTCGGAGCGGACTAGAAGACGAACTTCAGCGCCGCGAAGCCGCCGACGAACAGCACGCCCACCGCAGTGGTGGCGAGCGCGAAGTTGCGGTCGATCCAGTCCTGCATCGGCTGGCCGAACTTCCACAGCAGCGCGCCGACCAGGAAGAACCGCGCCGAACGCGCGATGATCGAGGCGGCGACCAGAACGTAAAGCTGCATCGCGGTCGCGCCAGCTGCGATGGTGATCACCTTGAACGGCAGCGGCGTGAAGCCTGCGAGCAGCACGATCAGCCAGCCCTGTTCGTTGAAGCTGGTCTTGAACGCCTCGAACTGGCCGTCCAGGCCATAGAAATCGAGGATCGCCCGACCGATGGTCTCGAACAGAAAGAAGCCGATGGCATAGCCGAGCAGCGCGCCCAGCACCGATGCGATGGTGCAGATCAGCGCGTACTGGAACGCCTTTTGCGGCCGCGCCAGGCACATCGGGGCGAGCATGACATCGGGCGGGATTGGGAAGAAACTCGATTCGATGAAACTGATCGCAGCGAGCCAATAGGGTGCCTTGTCGTGCGCCGCCTTAGCGAGGGTCCAGTGGTAAAGCCGTTTGAGCATGAAGAGAGCCGTTCCCGCAAAACACGCGCCACACAGCGCCGCGCCGCTTAGGACCAGCACGGGTTCGAACGCAAGCTCTTTGCGGGACTCCGAGCACCCCGGACCAGACGAAGCCGGGCCGGGAAGCATGTGCTCCCCGGCCCGGATTTCGTTCAGTGATGGTCGCTCAGGCGATCACCAGTAAGGCTTGACCGCCCAATAGTCGTAGACGCTCGACTGATAGTCGCGGTTCATCGCGCGGTCGCGGTCCGAATCCGAGAAGCTCGGCGCGTTCTTGAGCTGGTCCGAGGTTACGTTGACCAGATAGCCGCCGAGGTCGGTGTCATAGCTGAACTTCGACCAGGGAAGGCTGTGAAGCTCGCTGCCGATGCCGAGAAAACCGCCGACCGACACGATCACGTCGGTGACCTTGCCTTCGCGCTTGCTGATCAGCATGTTCGTCACCGAACCGATCTTTTCGCGATCGCTGCCATAGACGGCGGTGCCATCGACCTGATCGCTCGAGATGGTTTCGTTGCCGCTTGCGAGTGTGGAAGCCTGCATGTTCATGGGAATTGCTCCTTCTGCCTGTCTGCCTCGTGCCCTGCCCGACATCCCTGGATTGACCGGGTCGGTATCGGGGCTGCTGACCGGGCCAAGAGGCGGTTTGGGGGCGGCCCGGCCAGCCCCCCATCAAGGGATGAACCGGCAAAGGGTTGCTCGGCTGGTCGCAAAGCGCAGCATGCCTGCCGACGGGCTTCTGTTTTGCCGGGGGCTGCGCTAGACCGGGATCAACGATCTTGAAAAAGCACGAGGTTTCCCGGTTGCAGACCGGGCGCAACTGACGGAGCGACAGGAATGGCAATGGGGCAGCCGGGAGAGCATGATGCGGACGGGAGCCTGCGCGACTGGATGCAATCGGGGCTGTTCGCCAATGTCGACCAGGCCGCGATCGATGCACTGAGCCAGAAGGCGCACCGGCTGGAAGTTCCGGCGGGCGCAACGCTGGTCCGGCAGGGCGATGCCGCCGATACGCTCTACTTCCTGGAAACCGGGCGGCTGCGGGTGCTGATCGAAACCCCCATGGGCAGCAAGGCGGTCGCGCAGATCGAGGCGGGCGAGCCCGTTGGCGAGCTCGCCTTTTTCGGTGGCGGTACCCGCACCGCAACGCTGCAGGCCAGCCGTGACAGCGTGGTTATGGCGCTCGACCGGGAATGCTATGACATGGTGGTCGCAGCCTATCCGCAGCTTGTGCCGGCAATCCTGACCGCGGTGACCCAGCGGCTGGCCGCGGTCACCGCAAAGACCCCGCCGATGGAGGCGCGACTGCCGCGGGTGATCGCGGTGGTGCCCAGCGGGGGCAGCCGGACCGATCCTGCGCTGCTGCGGCGGCTTGCCGATGCTATCCGCCGCACCATTCCCGACGACCGCCAGGTGATGCTGGTGCGCGAGAGCGACGTGCCGCCGGGCCCGGCCAGCGCCTATCAGGCCTGGCTGCGCGAGCACGAGGCGCGGCGCGGATACCTGCTGATCGATGCCAGCGGCGATGCCGAATGGGGGGCGCTGGTGTGCCGCAACGCCGATGGCCTGTTGATGGTCGCCGATGCTGGCTGCAGCCCCGCGCTGGCGCCGCTCGAGATGGCAGGCTGCGCCGCGATCGAGCCGCCCAACCGCACATTGCTGTTGGTCCGCGAACGCGCCGATCAGCCGGTGAACGGCACCGCCGCCTGGCTTGCGGGACGCGACCCGCATCTGCACCACCATGTTGCGCGCGACAGCGAGGCGGATTTCGAGCGTGTCGCGCGGTTCCTCACCGGACGCGCGGTAGGGTTGGTGCTGGCGGGTGGCGGCGCGCTGGGCTGCGCGCATCTTGGCATCGTGCGCGGGCTGCAGGAGGCGGGCGTGCCGATCGACCTGATCGGCGGCACCAGCGCAGGCGCGGCGATGGGGGCCGCGATCGCGCAGGGGCTCACCGTGCCGCGCACGCTCGACCAGATGGAGGCGATGTTCATCGATGCCAAGGCGATGCGGCGTTTCACCGTGCCGATCCATTCGCTGCTCGACCCGGCGGTGTTCGATGCCGAGCTGGAAGAGCGCTATGGCAATGCCGATATCGCCGACCAGCCGATCAACTTCTTCGCGATCTCGACCAACCTGTCCACCAACGACCTGCACGTCCACCGCCGCGGCCCGTTATGGCATGCGGTGCGCGCGTCCGGATCGCTGCCCACAATCCTGCCGCCTTTCATCGATACCGATGGCAACATCCTGGTCGATGGCGGGGTGCTGGACAATGTGCCGGTGGTGACGATGCGCGCGCTCAAATCGGGCCCCAACATCGTCGTCACGCTGGGCGAGGCGGGGCAGACCTGGCGGATCAAGGCCGCCTATCATTCGCTGCGCCGCCGCGGGCAGCTGATCCGCGACCTGTTGCTGCGCCGGAAGTCGGACAGCGATTTTCCGTCCATCGTCGAGATCATGCAGCGATCGATGGTGGTCGCCAGCCGTATCGCCTCGCGATCGATGCTGCGCGAGGACGACATTCTGCTCAGCCCGCCGATCGTCCAGGGCATGCAGATTCTCGACTGGCATCTGGGGCGCAAACAGGCCGAACAGGCCGCACGCTATGTCGCCGAGGAAGTAGTGGCAAACCCTGCGCTCGCAGCGTTGCAGTCGTCCGGGCGCTGACCCGCCGGTCGGCGGGGACTCGCGCGGCCTTCGGGATTATCCGGCTGCTCGGGGGCCCTGCCGGGCGATCGCGGTGTCGAACAGCTTTTGCGCGATCAGAACCGCCGTGGGGGCATTGGGCGCGGTGGCGTCGGCCCCGACCTCCGCCGCCAGCGCGGGATTGGCGGTGAAGATCGGGCCGCCGACCATGATGCCGATATGCGGATTGCACGACTGCTGCCGGATCCGCGCGATCGTCGTCGTGAGGCTGTCGATCATCTGTTCCGAGCCCGCTGTCAGCCCGGCGACCGCGAACCAGCTGCCTTGAGTCGCGTCCGCGATTTCCGCAGCGCTCGCCGAGGTTTCGGTCCTGACCTTCCAGCCCGACGCCAGCAGAAACCGCTCGACCATGGTGACGCCGAAGAAATGCTGGTCCCCGGGCGTCATCGCCATCAGCACCGCGCGCCGGCTGTCGAGCTGGGGTGCGATATGCGAGTTGTTGAACGCGGCGAGCAGCTTCTGCAGCCGCGCCACGCCCAGGGTCACGTCGATGAAATCGCACAGGTCATGATCCCACATCTCGCCCAGATGGCGCGCGGTGGGCTCGAGCAGTTCGACGAACAGCGCATCCATCGACAGGCCGCGCTCGCGCAGCAGTGTGACATAGCTCACCGCCGCCTCGAGATCGCTGCCCAGGATGATGTCGGCGAGCCCCGTGATGTCGTCGCGGTCGGGCGCCAGCGCCTTGACCACCACCTCGACCGGAGGTGCATCGGGCACGACATCGCTGTGCAGCCGCAAAAGCTGGGGGATCACCCGGTCCGAGATCAGTTGGGCCAGTTGACCCTGACGCCGCGCCAGATCGTCGCGCCGGTAGATCTCCGGCGCGATGAAATGCGTTTCCAACTGGCGCAGGCTGCCGCGATCGATCAGGGGGAGGGCTGCTGATGCGGCTCGTACCATAAGGTCTCCTGTTGATCCGACACGTCGCAGCCTGGGGGATAAAGACACCATAAAGCGCGCGGGCTGTCGAGACCTATCGTCTGCCTCGGCGCATTTGCACGATCGCGCGCACCGCGCCCCACGCGCCGGCTGGGACGCGGGCGCGCAGCCGATAGATGGCGTCTATCAAGAACGCGCCATCATTTCGTATTTCATCGATCAGATTTTGTGGCATCAAGGCTTCCAGATTGAGCGGGCCGAAGCGGTTTCCCCGAACCCATTTGCCCATCCCTGCTCAATGCCTGCTGTGGCTTGAATGACACCCACCAAGCCCACAGACAGGGTGGCGCATCGACTTTCCAAGGGTCGCAGCTTTGGAAGGCTGGTGCGTCACCCGACAAGGGTCGGCAATGCTCCCGCGCCTGCATCATCGCGCATCATCCCGATAATCGGATCAGCCCGCCATCGGCGCGGCCAGCCCTGCAAACGCGGTGAGGCCCAGGACCCCGCCGGCAAGCAGCAGCTCTGCCACCAGGCTCGCCCGAAGCTGCGCCAGCCCTGCCCTGCTCATCGCCGGTTCGCGACCTGACGCGCCTGCGGATTGCGCGGCAGCCCGGGCGTGGCGGGCCGCGCAGCCGAGCATGAGCGCAACCAGCGCCAGCTTTGCGACCAGCAGCCAGCCATAGGACGTCTGCAGCACGGCCAAGCTGTTTTCGATCCCGAAGATGAAATGCGCATTGATCGTTCCCGTCAGCGCCACCACCGCGACCAGCGCCAGCCCCAAGGGCGCAAAGCGGTGCAGGACATCCAATAGCGGCGCCGGTCGGATGCGCGCAGGATCGCGGTGCGCTGTCCACACCAGCCGCGAAAACCATCCGATCGCACCGATCCACAATGCTGCCGCCAGCAGGTGAGTCGCATCGTTCAGCCGGTGTGCCAGCCCCGGCCAGCCTTCGCTCGCGGCAGCATGACCGTTCCAGGCAAGCGTCAGCAGCGCCAGCGCATACAGCCAGGCAGCGATGATCTGCGATCGCCTCGCTGGCCTCACCAGCGCCAATACGGCCGCAGCCGCCGCTGCAAGAGCCGTTCTTGCCAGAAACGCGGTGCCCATGTCGGTCGTCATCACCATGGCCGTAATGGTGGCCCCATCGAGATCGCCGACCGCCTGCCCCATCATCCGGGCAATGCCCACCAGCATCACCGCAACCGTGATGCAAGGCGCAGCCAGGGTAGCGAGCATAGTGACCCGCCCGGTCGCGGGCCGCAGGAAAGGCGTGAGCCCCTGCAGCCCGACCATGCGAAACGCCAGCGATCCGAACAGGCCGAGCATCACCGCATACTGCGCGAACCGCAGCGCCGGGAACAGCCAGTCGTCGGTCATCGGATCAGCTGACGGTGAAGCTGACCGCGCCCTTCATCCGGTGCCCGTCCGCACCCGCCGCCTGCCAGCGCACGTCGTAGGTACCGGCGCGCAGTGGCTGGCGCAGGCTAAGGGTCAGCGTCTTGTTGCCCTCGGACCAGCTGGAGGTGAAGTTGCGGATGACCATTTCGCCATGATTCTTCACGCCCGGCATCGCGGTCATCACGATGCTGGTGGCGACCGTGGGCGGCAGCAGCGCTTCGCTGAAGGTCAGCCTGACCTGCCTGGGCTTGGCAACGGTTGCGCCTTGCGCGGGCGACGAGGCCACGACCTTGGTGTGTGCCATCGCCGGCATCGACGTGGCGAGGGGCGCGGCTAGGGCCACGACGCCAGCTGCGGCAAGCGCGAAAAGCGAATTCAGACGCATCATGTTGTCCTTCCTGTTCAGAACCAAAGCCGGATACCCGCGACAAAATTGGTGACGCTGGGATCCTCGCCGCGCGCGCGGGCAAAATCGGCGCTGCGGCCGGCCCGCCACGTCTGCTCCACGCCGATATAGGGCGCGATCTCGCGGATGATCTCGTAGCGCAGCCGCACGCCGACCTCGAAGCTGTCGATGCCTGCACCGATGCCGAGCTGCGGCACATCCTGCGCGGAAAGGTTGAGCTCGGCGCGCGGCTGGATGAGGATGCTCTGCGTGACTCGCTGGTCGAGCTCGGCCTCCAGCCGCGCGGTAAGGTCGCCGCGATGCGAGAGGAACAAGGCGGCATCGACCTCGAACATGTACGGCACCAGGCCCTGGATCCCGACCACCGCATGCGTCGTATCGGGTCCGGCCAAATCCTGACGGACGCCCGCCTGCAGATCGAAGAACGGCGCGACTGCGAGCGAATACAGCGCCTGGATCTCGAGATCCTCGATCGCCTCGCCAAAGCTGCCTTCGCCCTCGCTCTTGAACCAGAACTTGTGCGTGGTGCCGCCATAAAAGCCCTGCAAATCCCACAGATAGCCATCGGCCCCATCGCGCACCTGCATTTCGGCACGATCGGCCTGGAACCAGAACAGGTTGTAGTCGCCATGCGTCTGCTGGAGGTCGAGCCGCGAGGCGCGCATCGCATCAGCGCCCCAGATGGCGTCGGCCGCGCGCGGCGGACCGCTTGCGGCTTGCGGCGGTGGCGGGGTTTCCATGTCGGGCCCGGGCGATGGCGGTGCTTCACCGCCAGAGGTGTGATCCATCGCGCTGTGGTCCATCGTGCCATGATCCATGGCTCCATGATCCACGGCTCCATGATCCACCGTGCCGCGATCCATGCTGGCGGGGTCACCGGGCGCAGCTTCGGCCGCCGGCATAACGTGCCCGGCATGCGGGTCCGGCTCTGCTGTATGCGCAGCGTGATCCTGCGCGCAGACAGGAGTCGTCAGCGCAAGCACCGCGAGGGATGCTATCGCAAAGCGGATCAAGACGCCGCCTCCGGGCCCATCACGGTGACGGTCTGCATCATCCCGCCGTGCATGTGATACAGCAAATGGCAGTGGAATGCCCAGTCGCCCGGCTCGTTGGCGGTAAGGTCGAACTGCGCGCTCGCACCCGGCTGGACGATCATCGTGTTCTTGCGCGGCTGCAACGCGGCGGGCTGGCCGTTGACCATCTCGAAGAACATGCCGTGCAGATGGATGGGGTGCGCCATCATGGTGTTGTTGACCAGCTTCACCCGCACCCGTTCGTTCCAGGCAAAGCGGATCGGAACGTCGCTGACCGCGGAATACATCCGCCCGTCGAACGACCACATATAGCGCTCCATGTTGCCGGTGAGGTGAAGCTCCAGCAGCCGGCTCGGCTCGGGCGCATCGGCGGCGGGCTCGGCGGCGGCGAGCATGCGGTAGGTGAGCACGCGGTGCGGAACATCGCGCAAACCAAGCCCCGGATCGCCCATCTTGTCGACCGGGGCCATCGAGACCATGTCGATGCCGGGTCCGATCGCGACATCGGGTGGCAGCAGCGCAGTATCGCGCATCTTCATGCCCTGCATGCTCATGCTGCCAGCGTTGTGGTCCATCGCCCCGCCATCGGTAGCGCCATGATCCATGGTGCCATGATCGATTGCGCCGTCAGCCATCGCGCCGTGATCCATCGCGCCATCATTATGGTTCATGCCCATGTCGGCCATGGTCAGCAGAGGCGGATCGCGCAGCGCGGGGACCGCGGCGCGCAGCCCGGGCGCGCTTGCCAGCATCGCCAGCGCCATGCCCGAGCGGTCCATCGATTCGGCCACGATGCTGTAGGCAGGCGCCGCGCCCGGCTCGATGATCACGTCATAGGTTTCGGCGGTGCCGATCTGCAGTTCGTCGACCTCGACCGGGCGGACCCGCTGGCCATCGGTCGCGATCACGGTCATCGGCAGACCGGGGATGCGGATGTTGAAGAAGGTCATCGCCGCGCCATTGATGATGCGCAGGCGGATGCGCTCGCCGGGCTTGAACAGATATTCCATGCCCTCTTGCGGGCCACGCCCGTTGGCAAGGAAGGTATAGGTCTTGCCGCCGATGTCCGCGATGTCGGTGGGCATCATCCGCATCTGGCCCCACATCCGCCGCTCTTCGCCGGACATCGGGTAATCGTCGGTCATGGTGTTCTGCTGGCGGTTGAAATAGCCCTCGCCAGTCCGCAGCCGCTTCATGATGAAATGCGGGTCGTGGGTGGTGAAATCGCTGACCAGCAGGATATAGTCGCGGTCGACGGCGATCGTCTCGCCACCTGCGGGCTCGATGATCAGCGGGCCGTAATGGCCCGACTGCTCCTGCAGACCCGAATGGCTGTGATACCAATAGGTGCCGGACTGGCGGATCGGGAAGGTGTAGGTGAAGGTCTCGCCCGGCCTGATCCCCGGAAAGCTGATCCCCGGCACGCCATCATATTGGAACGGCACCAGCAGGCCATGCCAGTGGACCGAGCTGTCGACGCCGAGCGTGTTGGTGACGTTGAGCCGGACCGTGTCGCCTTCCTTTAGGCGAATCAGTGGACCCGGCACGCTGCCGTTGACCGCGATCCCCGGCCCGCGCCGCCCCTGGACAATGCGATGCCCACTGCCGATCGACAGGTTCACCTCCGGGCCGCGAACCTCGTCGAACCCTGCAGGAATGCGCGGACCGCCGCCGCCATGGCTGCCGCCATGCATGCTGTGACCCTGCGCCCAGGCGGGCACGGCGAGCACGCCGATGCCGCCGCCAATGCCGGTGAGGATGGAACGTCTGGAAAAATCTTTGCGCACTGCTCTTGCCTATCCTTTCGGCGGCACATACTATACCCCCCTATGGTATTCAAGCCAAAATCGGAGTCTAGACGATGGCAAAAGACAGAACGGCAATCCTCAACCGCCTGAAACGGATCGAGGGCCAGGTGCGCGGGATTTCACAGATGGTGGCGGAGGATCGCTATTGCATCGACATCCTCAACCAGATGCAGGCGGTCAAGGCCGCGCTGTCGAAAGCGGAGAGCGAAATCCTCAAGGATCACGCCGCCTGCTGCGTCTCGGAGGCGATCGCTTCGGGCGATGCCGCCGAACAGCGGATCAAGTTCAACGAGTTGATCGACCTGTTCGAGAAGGTCAAGAAATGACCAGCACCAAGACCGCCGTGCTGTATCGCATGGTGATGGACAAGCACATCTGCCCCTATGGCATCAAGAGCCGGTATCTGCTCCAGAGCCAGGGCTTCACGGTCGAGGACCATTGGCTCAGGACCCGCGAGGAGACCGACGCGTTCAAGGCGCTGCACGGCGTCAAGACTACGCCACAGACCTTCATCGACGGCGTGCGGATCGGCGGCAACGACGATCTGCGGCGGCATCTGGGCAAGCCGGTCAAGGACCCCGATGCCATATCCTATGTGCCCGTCATGGCGCTGTTCGCGATGGCCGCGCTGATGGCGGGTGCGATCAGCTGGCTGACGATGGGCACGATATTGTCGCCGATGATCCTCGAGACCTTCATCGCAGTGGCCATGTGCCTGCTTGCGGTGCCCAAGCTGCAGGACCTCGATTCCTTTGCCACCATGTTCCTGGGCTATGACCTGCTCGCGCGCAGATGGCTGCCTTATGCCTATCTCTATCCGTTTGCCGAGGCGCTGGCGGGTGTGCTGATGCTGGCGCGCGCGCTGGACTGGGTGTCGATCCCGACCGCCCTGTTCATTGGGAGCGTGGGTGCGGTATCGGTTTTCTACGCGGTCTATGTGCAGAAGCGCGATATCAAGTGCGCCTGTGTGGGAGGCTCCTCGCGGGTGCCTTTGGGGTTCGTCTCGCTGACCGAGAATGTGATGATGGTGGCGATGGCGCTGTGGATGCTGCTGGGCGACCGGATGTAAGAGCGCATGCGGACTGCGCCACGAAAAGGCGATTGGCAGGACGCGGCAGAGCAGATAGGCTGTGCCACAGCCCAAGGCAAAACCCCAGCGGCGCGCATGTCGCGCCCAAGGAGAGCGGACCGTGTTCAAGATTGCAAAGATTGCTGCCGTCAGCCTGATCGTGTCATCCAGCGCGGCGTTCGCTGCGGCCCCCGGCCCGGTCGGGCAGCTGCTGGCTGCCGGATGCTGCGCGATTGGCGCGTGCTGCGGCCTGGGCTTGGGTTGCTGCGCCTGATCGCGGGTGCCTGGCTTTAACCAAAAGAACCGCATCAGCCCCGAGCAACGGGCCGTCTTCCTCCTTCCGGCGGTCAACTTCCTTCGCCTGACGGCATTGCAGCAAGCGGAGTCTTGTCGCTGCTGCTGAACCGCCCCTCCAGGATCGCGCATTGCCGGACCGGGGACACACGCCCGATCGTTCCCGCTTTGCCATGGAGAAGAAGTCGATGGGCCGCACACTGCGTCTGGTACATTACTGGCTCACCGCGTTCACGCTGGTCACCGTGGCGATGGTCGCGGTCACCGGCGTGCTGCTGTCACTCAAGAAGGATTTCGATGTCCTGCAGCCGCCGTCCGCCGAAGCGAGCGCGCCCGGCCTGCCCGCAACTCCGCTCGATCGGCTGCTTGCAGCGGTCGCCACCCAGCCCGGCAGGGGGAAGGTCGGCTGGCGGGATGTCGATCGCATCGATGTCCGCCCGCGCGATGGCCTCGCCAAGCTGATCCTCAACGACCGCACCGAATATCAGGTCGATCTGCACACGCTCGAGGTGCTCCAGACCGGCTATCGCACCTCAGACTTCCTCGAGACGCTGCACGATTTCAGCTTTCTGGGCGACTGGGGCAAGTATGTGCTGTCGCTGCCCACCGGCATCGCGCTGCTCGTTCTGTGGGGCACGGGGGCGTACATGTTCATCAAGCCGCTGCTGGTGAAGCGCCGCAAGCGCCGCGCCCGGGCGCTTGCGGCTTCGACCTGACCGGACACCAGCCGCGCGGGCAGAACGCCACCCGCCCGCCCTGTCTCACTCGGCTTGCGCAGCAGGCGGCGGGACCTCCTGCTGGCGGCGGACGATTTGCGCCAGCCCGGCGGCCCCGAGCGCGGCATTGAGCGTCGGCAGGGTACCCCCGATCAGCCGATCGAGCGCCGCCAGCTGCGCATCGAGCTGGCCTGACAGGGTCGCGAACACCGCCAGGCTCTGGTCGGTCGGCCGCGCCTCGGCGCTTTCTGCCACCCCGATCAGCCCGGCGAGCTTGTCGTTGAGCATGATCGGATAGTTGAGCGGATCCTGCCGCGAGCGGTTGCGCACCTGATAGAGCTGCGCCTCGATCGCCCCCAATTGGGTGTCGAAGTCTGAGAGCTGGCCGCGCAGTGCTGCATCAGCTGCGGGATCGGTCGCGGCTGCAGCGGTCTGCTCCTTGATGCCGCGGATTAGCAGCACCGCCGCATTGGCCTCGCTCACCCGCTGGCTCACCCTGCTGGAAAAGTCGAACCGGGCCTGGAGATCGGCCTGCGTCACCCCGACAAGCCGCGGGTCCGAGCGGATCTCGAACGGCTGGGTGAAGACCTCTCCATCAACCGTCAGCCGCGCCTGATACTGGCCGGGCACCGCCGTGATGCCGCGGTTGCGGCTGGTCCACAGGATCATCCCGGGGAAATCGGTAAAGCCGGGATGGCGCATCTTCCAAACGAATCGGTTGAGGCCGGGTTTCATCGTCGTGGTCGGGGCCGGGCGGGGCTTGAACGGATCGTCATCCTCGTCTTCGTCCTTGTCGTCCTTCTTCTTGGGGTCGACAGGGTTGCCGGCAAAGCTCTGGATCAGCGCGCCATCGGCTCCCAGGATATCGAGCGCCAGCTGCTTGGGCCGCGCGGGCAGGAAATAGTCGATCGCGACGCCCTCGTCGACATCGCGCACGGCAGGCGCGGGCGCGAACAGGCGCTCGCTGCGCGGCGCACCGTTCTCGAGCTGGCGCAGCACGCCGATATTGTCGAGCACCCAGAACGAGCGGCCGTGGGTGGCGATCACCAGATCGTTGTCGGTCACTGCCAGGTCCGAGACTTGCACCGCAGGCAGGTTGCGCTGCAGCTTGCTCCAGCGCTTGCCCGAATCGAACGACACCCACACGCCGCGTTCGGTGCCGAGATACAGCAGGCCGGGGCGCTTGGGGTCTTCGCGGATGCTGCGCGCCATCTCGTCGGCGGGAATGCCCGCCGTGATCGACGTCCAGCTGCGGCCGTAATCGGTGGTCTTCATCACATAGGGCGCGAAATCGCCCATCAGGTGGCGGTGGCCGGTGAGGTATGCCGTGCCATCGGCGTGCGGCGAATCCTCGATCGTGGTGATCTTGAGGTTCGCGGGCAGCCGCCGGGGCGTCACGTTGCCCCAGTTGGTGCCGCCGTCGCGGGTGAGGTGCACAAGACCATCGTCCGAGCCCGCCCAGATCAGCCCGCGCTCACGCCGCGAAGGGGCCAGCGCGAACACCGTCGCATAGGTTTCCACCCCGGTCTGGTCGAGTGTGATCGGTCCGCCCGATGCGCCCAGTGTCTTGGGATCAGCGCGGGTCAGGTCGGGGCTGATTCGCTCCCAGCTCTGCCCTTCGTTGCGGGTGCGCCAGACATGCTGCGAGGTCACATACAGGCTCTGCGGATCGTGCGGATCGAAGACAATCGGGAACGTCCACTGGAAGCGTTCGGCGACATCGCTTGCCGAATAGCCCATCGGGTTATCAGGCAGCACGTTGATCGCGCGACTCTGTCCGGTCCTGCGGTCATAGCGATCGAGCGTGCCGCCATAGCTCCCCGCATAGAAGATCTCGGGGTTGGCGGGATCGTTGGTGACATAGCCGCTTTCGCCGCCGCCTGCGGCAAAGCCGTACTGCCCGCCACCCAGCGCATTGACGTGCTTCCAGTCGCGCGAAGGCACGCAGATCGTCGAATTGTCCTGCTGGCCGCCGCAGACGAAATAGGGGAAGTGCTTGCTGATCGAGACGCGGTACATCTGCGCGGTGGGATAGGCCTGTTTGGTCCAGCTCTCTCCGCCATTGACGCTGACATTGGCGCCGCCGTCATTGGCCTCGATCATCCGCTGGTTGTTGGCAGGATCGATCCAAAGGTCGTGATTGTCCGAGTGCGGGGTCTTGATCTTGGTCAGCGTCTTGCCCGCATCGTCCGAGCGGAAGAACTCGACGTTGAGCGCATAGACCCGGTCCTTGACAACCGGATCGGCAACGAGGCGGGAGTAATAGAACGAGCGCTGGCGCAGATCGCCGCTGTCGTTGGCGCGCCGCCAGCTGGCACCGGCATCGTCCGAGACGTAAAGCCCGCCTTCGCTGGCATGCTCGATCATCGCATAGACGCGGCTCGCATCGACCGGCGAGACGCTGACCCCGATCTTGCCGATCAAACCGGTCTGCGGCATCCCGGGCATCCGCGTCAGTTCGCTCCAGGTCTCGCCGCCGTCGCTGCTGCGGAACAGCCCGCTGCCCTCCCCGCCCGAGCTCATCCCCCAGGGCTTGCGCCAGGCTTCCCATAACGCCGCATAGATCGTGCGCGGGTTTTTCGGATCGATCGAGATATCGACCGCGCCGGTCTTGGCATCGCGGAACAGCACCTTGCGCCACGCCTTGCCGCCATCGGTGGTCTTGAACACGCCGCGTTCGGCATTGGGTTCGCCATAATGGCCGAAGCCTGCGACATAGGCGGTGTCGCAATCCTTGGGATCGATCCGCACCCGGGCAAAATTCTGCACGTCGGCCAGCCCGATCTTGGTCCAGGTCTTGGCGGCGTCTATCGATTTCCACACGCCGCTGCCGGGCAGGATGTTGCCGCGAAGCTGGGTCTCGCCGGTGGTCAGATAAACGATATCGGGGTTGGCCTCGCACACCGCGACACCGCCCACTGCTGCGGTGTCGAGCTTGCCGTCGGTCATCGGCTTCCAGCTGACACCGCTGTCGGTGGTCTTCCAAAGCCCGCCGCCTACGGCGGTAAAATAATATTCGTTCGGACGCGCCGCGCTGCCGGTGGCGGAGATCGAGCGGCCGCCACGATCGGGGCCGATGTTGCGCCAGGTGAGCGAGGTGAAATAGGCCTGCTCGTCGTCGGGCAGCGGGGTTTCCTCGGCCTCCTCGGCCACCTTCAGCTCGTTGGCGTCCTGCGCCAGCACGGCGCTGCCGGTAAACAGCCAGCAGGCAAGCCCGATAAACCCTGGCACACGCTTCATTTGCTTCCCCATTTTTTTCGACAAAGCGGTCTGCTGCGCGCGCAACCGACGGGCCCGGTGGTGTTCTCGTGGCGTGACCATCGCGGTCATTCCGGGAAAAATCAAGGCAAGTCACAGCCTTGGCACGCCGAACGCGCGATCAGTATTGGGGCAGGGCCTGCGCTGCAAATCCCCAGCCCTGAAGGTCGGACCTTGCCGCCCGCTCGAGCAGCAGGCTGCTGTCGTCGATCGTGTACCGGCTTGCGCTCTTCGCTTCTGCCAGCGCTTCCCAGCCGATCGGCACCGCCACCGGCGCATGCGGGCGGGCGCGGGCCGAATAGGGCATCACGGCTGTGCTGCCCCGCTGGTTGCGCAGCCAGTCGATGAAGATCCTGCCCTTGCGCTTGGCCTTGCTCATGGTTGCAACAAAGCGGTCGGGCTCGGCCATGCTCAGCGCTTCGGCAAAGTGGCGCGCAAAGGCCTTGTGCGCATCCCAGCTGTGCCCGGGATCGAGCGGCACCACGACATGCACGCCCTTGCCGCCGGTGAGCATCGCAAAGCTGACCAGGCCCATGTCGGCAAGATGCCCGCGAATATCGAGCGCGGCCTTTCTGACATCGGCAAAATCGAGACCCTCGTCGGGATCGAGATCGAACACCATCCGGTCGGGATGCTCGACCGCCGCAATCTGGCTGCCCCAGCCGTGGAACTCGATCGTCCCCATCTGCACACAGGCCAGCAGCCCGGCGGCATCCTCGACATACAGATAGTCTTCGTGCCCGCCGTCCTTCTCGCGAATGCTGATATGGTGGACATGCTCGCCGAACGAGCCCGAATCATGCTTCTGGAAGAAGCACGCCTTGGCGCGCCCCTGCGGACAGCGCACCAGGCTGATCGGGCGGCGCGCAGCATGCATCACCATGACCGGAGCGACCGCGGCATAATAATCCGCAAGGTCGCCCTTGGTCTTCTTCGCTTCGGGGAAGATGACGCGATCGCGGCTGGTGATCGTGACCACATCATGGTCGGCTGGCGCGGGCCGTGCGACCTCCGGGGTCACATCGCGCGCTGCCTTGTCGCCGCGCAGGCCCAGAAAGCTCGCATGCCGGACCGCTCCGCCCGCGGTGAATTCCGCAAATGCGATCTCGGCGACAAGCTCGGGCTTCAGCCAGTGCGCATGGCGGGCGGCGGCACCCTCGACGGGCAACGGCGCGGTCTTGCGGGCGAGTTTCGCGAAAGTCCGCGCAAGATCGTCCATGCCATCGGCGCTGAACCCCGTGCCGACATTGCCCTTGTAGACCAATGCATCGCCCTCGTGCTGGGCGAGCAGCAGCGAGGCGAACGGCCGCCCCTTCGCCCTGGAGGGGTTCCAGCCGACGATGACGAACTCTTGGCGGCGGGTGCACTTCACCTTGACCCAGTTGGTCGACCTTTTGCCGGCATAGCCCGATTCGGCGCGCTTGGAGATGATCCCCTCCTGCCCCGCGCTGCACATCGCGGCGTACAGCCTCTCCCCGGCACCGATGACATGATCGGCCACCGCGATCGGCGGGGCGGCATCATGCAGCAGCGCTTCGAGCCGTTCCTTGCGCTCGAGATTGCCCAGCGTGGTCAGCGACTTGCCGTCCTGCTCGATCAGGTCGAAGGCGAAGAACTGCAATTCGGTCTTTGCGTCCTGCGCGCCCTTGCCGCGTTTGAGAACGGCCTGCAGCGCAGAGAAATCGGGGTTGCCGTTGGCGTCGAACGCGACGATCTCGCCATCGATCAGGCAGGGCGGAAGATCGAGCGCGGCGATGTGGGCGACCAGCGGCGCAAACTTGTCGGTCCAGTCCAGTCCGTTGCGCGTGTAGATGCGCACGTCGCTGCCCGCTGCGGCGACGGCGGCGCGATAGCCGTCATACTTGATCTCGTGGATCCAGTCGTGCCCGGCAGGGACGGCATCGACCAATGTCGCCAGCTGCAGGGCACGGAACTTGGGCGGCGTGCCCTTGGACCGGCGTTTGGATGCGGGTTTGGCCGTGCTGGCAGGCTTTGCGCCCAAGTCTGGTTTCAGGCCTTCTTCCCCCGCAGCGATCTGTGCCATCGTCCGGTCGCTGAGAACGCTGGTGAGCGCGCGGCCAACCAGATCATCCGTGCCACCGGCCCATCTGTCGGCGATCTTGCGCAGCAGCCAGTTCTCGCGCTTTTCGCCGGGGCGCGGCTTCATCCGCACCAGCAGCCATTCGCCCTTCATCCGCTGGCCGTCGAGCGTGAAGTGGAGATGCCCCTCCTCGATGTCGTGCGCGCTTTTTCCGGCGATCGGTGCCCAGCTGCCGCTGTCCCACAGCATCACCGTGCCGCCGCCATAGGCACCCTTGGGGATAACGCCCTCGAAATCGGCGTACGACATCGGATGGTCCTCGGTGCGCACCGCCAGCCTTTTGTCTTCGGGATTGGCGCTGGGCCCCTTGGTGACCGCCCAGCTCTTGAGCACGCCGTCGATCTCGAGCCGCAGATCGAAGTGCAGCCGCGTGGCATCGTGCTTCTGCACGATGAAGCGGTTGCCTGCAGCCTTCGACACCTTTCCGGCGGGCTCAGGCGTCTGCTTGAAATCGCGCTTGGCGTTATAGTCGGCAAGCAGATCGGCGGCCCTTGCCATATCAGGCCCGCTTGCGCGCCGGCGCCTTCTTCGCCGGGGTCTTGGTGGTGGCTGCGGCCTTTTTGGGGGCAGGCTTCTTTTTGCCGTCGACCGAGGCCTTGAGCGCTGCCATCAGATCGATGACATTGGACCCCTTGGCGCCGACATCGGGCTCCTCGACATCCTCGAGCACCCGCTTGCCCTTGGCCTTGGCCTTTTTGGCGATCACCCGCTTGAGCGCATCGACATAGTGGTTTTCATAATCGCTGGCGTCGAACTCCCCGGACTTGTTGCCGATCAATGTTTCGGCCAGATCGAGCAGGTCGCTGTCGGGCTTGGTCGAACCGACCTCGCGGAAATAGTCCGCTGCCTTGTTCACTTCATCGGCATAGCGCAGCACTTCGAGGATCAGCCCGCGGCCGCAGGGGCGCAGCGCAACCAATTGTTCCTGCCCGCGCAGCGACAGCTGGCCCAGCCCCACCTTTCTGGTGCGCTTCAGCGCCTCGCGCAGCACGATATAGGCTTCTTCGGCAAGCTCGTCGGCGGGCACCACATAATAAGGCTTGGTGTAATACAGCACGTCGATGGCATTGCTGTCGACGAACTGGACGAGCTCGAGCGTCCGTTTGCTCTCGAGCTTAACCGCCGCGATTTCCTCGTCGTCGAGCAGCACGTAATTGCCCTTGGACAGCTCGAAACCCTTGACGATGTCGTCGTGATCGATAGCCCCGATGCCGGGAACGACCTTCTCGTATTTGACCGGCTTGCCACTGGGCTCGTGGATCTGGCGGAAGCTGACAGCGGCCCCGGATTTGGTGGCCGAATAGATCTCGACGGGGATGGACACCAGCGCGAGGCGGATATGTCCTTTCCAATAGGCACGTGCAGCCATGGTGACCTCGCAATGACGTAAAACGCACATATGCGCGAGTGTGCTACAGGTTCCGTTCGGGCAGACGACAGGCTCTGGGCCGAAGCGGTCAGACCGCCGCGCCCACCACCCTGCCTATCCCTGCGGTCAGCGCCATGGCGATCGCGCCCCAGATGGTCACCCGCGCACTCGCGCGCCACAGCGATGCGCCGCCAGCCCCGGCCCCGATCGCGCCGAGCGCTGCGAGAAACAGCAGCGAGGCGACCGCGACCGCCAACGTCACGCTGGCTTGCGGCGCGATCATCGCGGCGGCCAGCGGCAGCGCAGCACCCACCGAGAAGGTCGCAGCCGATGTCAGCGCGGCCTGCACCGGGCGAGCGGTGGTGAAGGCGGAGATACCCAGCTCGTCTCGGGCATGCGCGCCGAGCGCATCGTGCGCCATCAGCTGGCGAGCGACGATCCCTGCGGTTTCGGCATCGAGCCCGCGGCCCCTATAGATGCCCGCAAGCTCCTCGATCTCGGCATCGACGTCGCTTGCCAGCTCGCCGCGTTCGCGTTCGATATCGGCGGTCTCGGTATCCTGCTGCGAGCTCACCGACACGTATTCGCCCGCCGCCATCGACATCGCGCCCGCCACCAGCCCGGCAGCGCCCGCGATCAGCACATCGGAGGAGGCGGCAGACGCCGCCGCCACCCCGATGATCAGGCTGGCGGTCGAGACGATGCCGTCGTTCGCGCCCATCACCGCGGCGCGCAGCCAGCCGATGCGCGAGACCAGATGGCGTTCGGAATGATCGTGCAGTCTGCTCATGGTCGGTGCCCTTCCGGCGCGGCGCTGGTCTCGGCGCCTGCCTGGCAGGCGCTATAGATCATCGCAGAGCGAGATGCTGCCGTTATTCCGGCGCACCTCCGACCGCCTGGTACAGGCCGACCAGGCCCGAAAGCTCGTCGGCGCGTGTCTGGATCAGCGAAAGCTCCACGCTGAGCAGCGCCCGCTGCGCATCGACCTGCTCTATATAGGTCGTATAGCCTGCACGATAGCGGTTCGAAGCATGCCGCAGCGCGTCGGCCACCGCTGCGCGCTGCGCCTGCAATGCGGTTTCCTGGTCGCCCAGATTGGCGAGCACCGCCATGCGGTCCTCTACCTCGCGAAAGGCATTGAGCACGGTCGAAAGATACGCCCAGGCCGCCTGATCGCGCTGCGCGGTCGCGCCCTCGAGCTGCGCGGTCAGCCGGCCACCCTGGAAGATGGGAGCCAGGATGCTGCCGCCCAGCGACCAGATTCCGATCGGGTCTGCCAGCAGGTCCGACACCGCCAGCCCCGCGCTGGCACCGAGATTGATCGAGGGCATGAACTGCGCCCGCGCCGCGCGCATCTGGGCATCGCCCGCCGCAATGCGAAATTCGGCAGCAGCCACATCGGGTCGGCGGCGGAGCAGTTCGGATGGGAGCGTCGACGGGGGCGCGGGCATGCGCAGCTGGTAAAGCGTGCCGCCGCGCGAAATGGCACCGGGCAGATCGCCGGTAAGCACCGAGAGCATGTTTTCCTGCCGCGCGATCTGGGCCTTCAGCTGCGGCACAAGCTGAACGGTCGCCTGATATTCTGCCTCGGCCTGGCGCAGTTCGAGCTGCGAGGTATAGCCGACCTCGGCGCGGTCGCGGGCGAACTTGAGCGCCTGCTGGCGAGCCTCGACGGTCTCGTCGAGCACCACCAGCCGGGCATCGAGCGCCAGCAGGGTGATATAGCCGTTGGCGGTCGCCGCTGCGACCGACAGCCGCGCCGCCTCCTCATTGGCCGCGCTCGCCGCGACATTGGCCTCGGCGGCATCGACACGCGCGGCGTTCTTGCCGAACAGGTCGATCTCGTAGCTCGCGCGAAACGCCGGTTGCGCGACGATCTGGTCCAGCCCCTGGCCGAAGGGCGAGACCTCCCGCCGCACCGCGCCATCCACCCCGACCCCGAGCGTGGGCAGCAGGAACGCGCGCGAGCCGCGTTCGGTGGCGCGCGCTTCTTCGACCCGCGCCGCAGCGATCCTGACATCGGGATTGGCGAGGCGTGCCTTTTCGACCAGCGCCGACAGCTGCGGATCGCCAAAACCCTGCCACCATTGCGCTTCGACCGGCGCCGTCACGCCGAGCTGGGTGCGCCACTGAGCAGGCGCGCTCACCGATGCCGCCATCGGAGCATCCTGCAGCGCAGGAGCACAGGCGCCAAGCAGCAACAGGCCGGAGACGGCCGCGAGAAGCACTGGACGCATCGCCGTCACTCCCCGGTGTGTACGGTTGCGATGACCGACATGCCCGGGCCCAGCCGCCTGGCGGGCTTCTGGCCGGGATCTAGCACGATCCGCACCGCGATCCGCTGCGGAACCTTAACGAAATTGCCCGCGCCGGTGTCGGGCTTGACGATGCTGAACTCGCTGCTTGCGGCGGGCGAGACGCTCTGCACGCGCCCGGTCAGCCGCGTGCCGCCCAGCGCATCGACCTCGAGCGTCGCGCGCTGGCCGACCGCCATCTTCTCGGTCTGGGCTTCCTTGAAATTGGCGACCACCCAAAGTTCGTCGGGGACGATGTACATCAATTGCGTCCCGGCGCTGACCAGCTGGCCTTCGCGCGCGGTGATCTCGCTCAGCCTGCCCGAGCGGGGTGCGCGGATTTCGGTGCGCGACAGTTCGAACGCCGCCAGATCGCGCGAGGCCTGCGCGCCTGCGACCTGCGCCTCGAGCGCGCCGCGCCCGACGCTGACCGAGCGGATGTTCTCTGCCGCGATCGCCCGCTGCGCTTCGGCCTGGCGGACGCCGGCCTGCGCCTGGCGCAACGCGGCAAGCGCCTGGTCGCGCTCGCGCAGCGAGACCGAGCCTTCATCGACCAGCTCGGCGATGCGCTTCATGTCCGCCTGCGCCTTCAGATAGCCCGCCTGCGCGCTGGCGACCGAGGCGTCCTGCAGCCTGAGCTGCGCCTGGGCGGACCTAAGGCTCTGCTCGCTGTTGGCCAAAGTCGCCTGTTGCGCGGCAATGTTGGCCGCGCCCTGCTGGACCTTCTCGCGATAGGGTGTGGCATCGATGCGCGCCAGCAGCTGGCCCTTTTCGACCCTCTGGAAATCGGCGACCCCGACTTCGACCAGATAGCCTGCGACCTGCGGGCTGACGATGGTCGTGCGCCCGCGCACATAGGCGTTGTTGGTGGTCTCGTCCCCCCCGGCAAAGGGCGGCAGGCCCCAGGCAAAGAGCGCCGCCAGCACACCCAGAACGATCAGAACCAGCGCCACGCCGACGCGCTGACGCGACACCTGCGGCGACCAGCCCTTTTCGGGCTGCGCCAGGGGGGCTTCGGTTTCAGTTGCCTTGGGCGCCGTGTCCTGCGGCGGAAGAGTGGAGGCTGTCATGGGTTCGTCCTTGCGCGCATGGCCTCGATAAAGGCCAGTTCCTTGGCGAGCGGATTGCGCCCGCGAATCTTGTTGATCACCCAGGGCACGAGCAGCGCGACGAAGGTGATCGCCGAGAGCGTGCCGATGAGAAAGAAGACGTCGTTGAAGGCGAGCACCGCCGCCTCGCGCCCGATCTGCTGCGATATGCTGGCAGCTGTGGTCTGCTGCACCAGCGCCGGGTCCTGCTGCAGCGGCGCGGTGCGCTGCGCGACATTGGAGACCGCCTGCGAAAGCTGCGCGTTGCCCAGCGCCAGCGTCGTCCCGGCATCGATCAGATGCGTCTTCAGCCGGATCGTGTGAAACGCAGAGAGCAACGCGATACCGGCCAGGCCGCCGACCGATTGCGACAGCGAGAAGATGGCGATGAAGCTGATGATGTAGTTCTGCCCTGCGGCCAGCGCCCTGAGCATGCCCTGCATAAGCACCGGCCCTATCGCGAACACCGCTGCAAAGGCGATCGCGGCTTGCGACAGATACAGGTCCTGCGGGCGGGTCATCACGCCTGCACGGGTATCGGCAAAGGCGGCGACACAGATCACCAGCACGGCAAACAGCACCGGCCGTGCGAGGTCCTTGGGATCGAGCCGGATGACCGAGAGCACCACGCCTGCAACCGTCGCGCCGGTAAGCACCCAGAAATAGCCGGTGAGCTGCTCGTTGCCATAGCCCAGCGCCACGAACATCCCGCTGGCGCCGAAACCCTGCTCGGCAACCAGAATGCGCACCGTCGCACCGATCGCCGCAATCCCCAGGATCGCCCTGCTGGACAGCCAGCTCAGATCGAGCATGGGGCTCTTGCGGTTGGCCTCGATCAGCAGGCATCCGCCCAGGCCGATGATCGCCAGCGCGGCGGCATAGCCCAGCCAGGGCGCATCCCACCACTGGATCCGCCCCTGGATCAGGAACGCGCACAGCGATGCCACGCCGAGCACGAACAGCGCGATGCTGGGGATGTCGAGCTTCTCGAAGGTCAGCTTGCGCACCCCGGGCGGGAGGCGCAGCAGATAAACCAGCCCCAGCCCGAGCAGCGATAGCGCAAACTGGAACTGGAAGACGCGGTCGATATCGCCATCCACCAGCAGCGCGGGCGACAGCGCGCGGGTGAGCGGAAAGGCGATCTGGGTGAGGCCAAGCGACAGCACCAGCCCCACCGTGCGCAGCGCGGGCGGAAGGCCCTGCATCAGATAATAGATGGTCAGCGCAGACAGGCCGCTGGCGGCGATCCCGGCGACGGCGCGTGCGCCAAGCTCGGCATGATAGCCCGGCCCGATCAGCTGCACCAGATTGGCGGTCACCAGCCCCGCCATCGCCCAGCGCACGAACAGCTGGATGCCGAATTCCTGCCGCACCCGGAAGAGCAGCATGCTCATCGAGGCGTAGGTCGCGTAGAACGCCACCGTCATCCAGCCGGCTTCGACCGGGGTGAGCGCAAACTCGGCCTGCAGCGCGGACGTGTTGGCGAGCTGAAATCCGTTCTGCGCCCCGCCCACCAGGCCGATGAAGATTCCAATGGCGAGATACGCCGCCCGCCGCCTCGCAGGGTGGTCGGGGTTGGCGGGCGACCCCGGCAGAATAGGCATCTCGTGCGGTTTGAACGCATAGCCATCTGCAGCGTCGACCAGAGGGCGCGGGGTCTCAGCCACAGCGCAGCGCCGCATCGATCAGCGTGGTCTCGAGCGCCCCGGCAAAGGCGTGGTCGTCGCCGACACCTGTCACCAGCGTTGCCAGCCGCTCCCGCCGGGCGACGGCGCTGGCGGCCGAATAGATGAAATTGGCGACCCGGAACTGGAGATAGGCCTGCTCACCGGGACACTCGGCCACTGCCGCTTGCGCCAGACCGTAAAAGCGCTGGTGCAAGGGCCCCGAAAGCTCGCGCAGCAGCCACTCGGCACGGACCGTGTCGGTGGTGGTGTCGCGCAGGATAAGCCGCGGAACTTCGGGATGCGCCAGCAGATGCGCCACATAGGCCGCCATCGCGTTCTTCAGATCGGCGCGCGGATCGGCGGCGCCTGCCTTGTCCCTGGCCGCCGCTGCACCCAGAGCATCGTGCAGATCGGACGCGGCGCTTGCGACAATCGCCTTCCACAGCCCCAGCTTGCTGCCGAAATGATAGGAGACCAACGCGACGTCGACCCCCGCATCGGCAGCGATCTCTCGCAGCGGTGTCGCCTCATAGCCCTGCCTGGCAAAGCGCAGCATGGCGGACGTCTCCAGCGCCTTGCGGCCCTGGCGAGCATCATCCCTTGGTCTGCCGGCGCCTTGTCTGCGTGCCATGAGCGAATCCTGCGTGCGGTGCGAGCGAGGTCGTCGCGCCTATTTCAACACCCGTTGAATACGTCGCCAGCCGCTCGAGGTTCCCGCACAGGCCCGACAATTATAACATGGGTTAATCTTGAGGCGCGATTTGGTTGCGAGGCCGTGCAATGGGTCGAAAATCGAACGTTATCCGCATCGGCACGGGCAACGTTTTGTGCAGCGCAGCGTAACCATCCTGACATCTCAGGAGGCGCAGCATGTTTTTTGCCCATGGGTCCAAGGGCGAGGACCAGCACAGTTCGACAATCGTCTCGTTTCCCCGTCGCCAGGCCCAGCGCTGCGTCACGATCATCAGCACCTATCCGCCCCGCAAATGCGGGCTTGCAACCTTTGCGGCCGATGTCGTCGAGCAGGTCGGCGCGCATTTCGATAACGTGAAGTTCAACATCTGGGCGATGACCAATGGCGATGCCGCCATCCCCGAGGGCGTGAACGCAATCTGCAGCAGTGATGTCGAAAGCCATCGCACCGCGGCAGCCGCAATCAACGCCACCACCACCGATGCAGTCTGGGTGCAGCACGAGTTCGGCATCTATGGCGGGCCCGACGGCGAGATGATCATCGATCTGGTCGACCGGATCGCAGCCCCGCTCATCATCACCTTCCACACCGTGCTCGAGGACCCTTCGGACAACCAGCGGCGGATCATCGACCATCTTGTCAGCAGGGCATCGAGGATCATGGTGATGAGCCCCCTGTCGCGCGACCGGCTGACCGAGCGGCATCATGCGCCGCACGAGATCATCGACGTGATCGAGCACGGCGCACCCGATCGTCCGTTCGGCAGGGAACAGCAGTTCAAGGCCGAACGCGGGCTGGGCGATCGCCCGGTGCTCACCACCTTCGGCCTGCTCGGCCGCGGCAAGGGGCTTGAAGCCGTAATCGAGGCGCTGCCTGCCATCCTGCGCAGCAACCCCGACATCTGCTATCGCATCGTCGGAGCGACGCATCCCAATCTGGTCGCCAGCGAGGGCGAGCGCTATCGCGAAGAGCTGATGCAGCGCGCCGAACAGCTGGGCGTGGCGCACGCCATCGAATGGGAAAACAGGTTTCTCAACACCGACGAGCTGCTCGATCAGCTCGAGGCCTGCGACATCTACCTCACGCCCTATCCCAACCTCCAGCAATCGACGAGCGGTACGCTGAGCTACGCCGTTGCACTCGGCAAGGCGGTTGTGTCGACGCCGTACATCCACGCCCGCGAGCTGCTAGCCGGTGGGGTGGGCGTGCTGATTGAGCCGCAATCGGTATCGGGAATCGCCGACGCGGTCTGCTCGCTGCTGGCCGACCCCGGCACGCTGGCGGCGCAGAAACTGCGCGCCTATGATCGCGGCCGCCAGACCATCTGGCCGCGCTTTGCAGAAGCGGTCGAGCAGATGATCGAGCAGACCGTCTCGCGCCCGCTTTCCAAGACCGCGCTGGTGCAGCCAAGCTTCGACGGTGTCCGCCGGATGAGCGATTCAACCGGAATGTTCCAGCACGCGCTCGGGATGATCCCCGATCGCAGGCACGGCTATTGCCTTGATGACAACGTCCGGGCGCTGATGCTCCTCAACGTCACTACCGCGATCGGCACCAGCGAGCAGACCGATCGCTCGACGGTCTGTGCGTCGTTCATCCAGCATGCCTGGAACCCCGACAAGGGTCTCTTCCGCAATTTCATGGGATTTGATCGAAGCTGGCTCGAGGATTTCGGATCGGAAGATTCGAACGGCCGGACCGTCTGGTCGCTGGCGCACACCGCGGTGAACAACCCCAACAGGGAGATCCGCGAATGGGCAACCCGTCTGTATGACGAGGTTCTGGATCATTGCGCCACCCTGGACAGCCCCCGGACGCTGGCGTTTATCACCCTGGGCGCTTCTGCCATGCTCCAGGTCCGGCCCGCGCATGGCCCGTCGTTGCGCGCAGCCGAACGCGGCGCCGGGATCCTCGCGCATCTTGCGGGGCAGTCCCGCCGTCCCGACTGGACCTGGTTCGAAGCGATGCTCGCTTATGACAACCCGCGCATGCCCCAGGCGCTGATCGCAGCAGGAATGGCGCTTGGCCGCAACGACTGGCTTGAGATCGGGCTCGATACGCTGCGCTGGATCTGCGAACGGCAGATCGCCGCTGCCGGTCATTTCCGTCCCATCGGATCGGAGGGGTTCGGCCAGGATTATGGCCATATGCCGTTCGACCAGCAGCCGCTCGAGGCGCAGGCCGCGCTGGATGCGTGCGCTGCGGCATTTGCGGCAGACGGTGGGCCGCATTGGCGCCGCTACGGGCTGGCCGCATGGAACTGGTTCTTCGGTGCCAACGACAGGGGCGAGGTTCTGGCAGATCCGGTCAGCGGACTGTGCAGGGATGGCCTGAACCCGCGGGGCGCCAATCTGAACTGCGGCGCTGAAAGCATATTGGCGTTTCAACTCGGTTATCATTCCATGCTAGCGCTCGTGCCAGATGAAGGCCAGCATTCGGGAGACGCGGTTGAAAAGCTCAAGAAACAGGTATCGCGGGCCCTTGCATATCCATGACCTGAGACTGAGCGCCGACCCGTCGCGGGTCGTGCTGCGCCCGTTCCATCTGACCTGGCAAGCCCAGCAAGCCGAAGACAACCGTGCATTGAAGCTGGTTGAGAACATCACCGCGCTCGGCGAAGACGAGGTCACCGCGGAGTACGGAAAGGTGCTTGCCGATTTCAAGGATCGGCACTGGCAGACCGAAGCGATGTTCGCCGAGCGGTGGCAGGAGGTGCAGGCAGCTCTGGGCCTTGGCCAGACCGACTTCTCGCCTGCGCGGCAGAAGCTGATCGGGGCATATTTCTGTCACGAATATGCCTATGCAGCGGCCGCGCTGATGAACCCTTCGATCGTCCCGCATCCCGATCAGAGCGGGTGCGAAAGCGGTGCGGTGCGGTTCATCATGTCGCTGCGTGCAGTGGGTGAAGGCCATATCAGTTCGATCGCGTTCCGCGAGGGCATCGCATCGGCAAGCGGCGGCATCGATCTGTGGCCGCAGAGCTCGTGGGCGACATCGGTCGAGCTGGACAATGCCAGCCTGACCGACGGCGACAGCGCCGTGACCGTGCATCGCCACGCGGACAGCAGCCTTTCCAACACCGTGATCTTTCCCGTGACCGAGCAGCAACGCAACGGGCTGGAAGACCTGAGGCTCGTGCGCTTTCGGCACGACGACGGCAGCTATGAGTGGATCGGAACCTATACCGCCTATTCGGGCGCGACCATCCGGTCGGAGCTGCTTCGCACCACCGACTTCAAGCAGTTCGTGCTCGAGCCCATCGAAGGCAAGGCCGGCAGAAACAAGGGCATGGCGCTGTTCCCCGAGAAGATCGGGGGGCAATATGCGATGATCGGACGGCAGGACGGCAAGAACCTGTTCCTGCTCCAGAGCCCGCGGGTGGATTGCTGGGAAGACGAAGGCCGCCTGATCATGGAGCCTGAATTCCCCTGGGAATTCATCCAGATCGGCAACTGCGGGAGCCCGATACGCACGCCGCATGGCTGGCTGCTGTTGACCCATGGCGTGGGCGCGATGCGCAAATACGCGCTCGGCTGCGCGCTGCTCGATCTCGACGACCCCTCGAAGGTTATCGCGCGCACCACCCAGCCGCTGCTTACCGCCGAGAATGCGGACCGGTCGGGCTATGTGCCCAACGTGATCTATACCTGCGGCGCGATGCTGCTGGAGGACCAGCTGGTCATTCCCTATGGCATTTCGGACAGCTCGGTAGGGTTCGCCAACATATCGCTGGACGACCTGCTCAAGACCATGCGGTGACGCACAAGGTGTGTCAGGAGCCTTGCGAGAACCAGCCACTGCCCTTCAGTCGCTGTTGCATCGCCCGGCTGACCGGTACCTGCAGCCCCGAGGACAGATCGAGCATCATGCGGCCTGCGCGCTGACCGCCTGAGGTCACCGCGGCGCGTGCGACCCACCAGCTGCGGTGGACCCGCGCCCCCGGCGCATCCTCCAGCAAGGCGCAGGCATCGGTCATCCGCATCAGCACCAGATTGCTTCCCGCATCGGTATGGACGCGCAGATAATGGTCTTCGGCCTCGATCGCCAGCAGCCTGGCGCTGCGCAGATTGACCGGCAGCTTTTCGGCCAGCAAGGGCGGGATCGCCGGAGCACCTTCGGGCTGGGGACTTTCGGGCTGGGCGCTCTGGCTCGGGACCGGCTGTGCGGCATCCGGGAGAGCCATGGCGGGTTGAAGGGCGGGCGCCCTGGGCTGGATATCGGCATTGGCGAGATAGTTGATCGCGGTCAGCACCAGCGTGATCAGCAGCACCGCCAGCCAGAACTGGAGCACCAGCATCGGCGTGATCATCTCCACGCCGAAGAACAGCGCGCTCACCACGATCACGATGAAGCTGTGCGGGAGCGACACCAGCAGCGCCACCAGCGCGATCTCCAGCCAGCGTCGCGATTCCAGGCCGCCCCAGCTGCGCACCAGCGCCGACACCCCCATCCCCAGGAACGATCCCGGCATGATGACCGCGGCCCAATAGGCAAGGCGAAGGCCCAGCAGGGCCTCGCCTGTGCCCAATGCGCCGAGATAGGCCAGAACCGCCGAAGCCGCCGCCGCGATTCCAAGCCCGCGAAACGCCTGCGTCTGCAGGGAAAATGCATTTGGCGAAGCGCGAACTGCAGAGGCTTCGTTCTGACGCATCAAGGCTCGCAACTCACGTATCCAGGGAAGACGGACGGGTGATAGCCGGGGCAGGAGGAAACGGTCAATGGCGGCACCGCCGTCATCACCCTCAGGAGACCCGACCCATGAAGACCTTTTTCGCGATCGCAGCGCTTGCGGCAGCCGGCATGGCCAGCGCGCAGGCGCCGCAGCCACAGGCCCCGCAGATGGCCGCCGCCAACCCCAGCGCCAGCGCCAGCCTCACCATCCGGTTCGAACAGATCACCGCTCCGACCGGCCGGATCCTGATGAGTGTCTATGACAGCGAGACAGCGCACGACAAGGGCGGCAAGCCCGCACGGGTGGGCATGGTCGAGGTCGAAGGTGCCACCGCCACGCTGACGCTCACCGGTCTTGCGCCGGGCCGCTATGCGATCAAGGTGTTCCACGATGTCGATGGCGATGGCCAGATGAAGATGAACCCCTTCGGCATGCCGCTCGAACCCTTTGCCTTTTCCAATGGAGCAAGGCCCGAAGGCGGGCCAGCGCTGTGGAAAGCGGCGAGCTTTGACGTGTCGGCAGGGGCCAGCGAAACCCGGATCAGCTTCCAGTGACCGCCGCCAGCCTGAACCGCCGGGATCTTCTGCTGCGCGGAGGCCTTGCCACCGCCGGCGCCATGCTGCCCGGCTGGGCCAGCACCGCGATGGCGGCGACGCAAGCCCCGGCGCTGCCCGACTGGACGCTGGGCGTGGGCGACATCCTGTCGGACATCACGCCGCAGCCGCTGGTGCGCGTCTCGGGCCGCGCACCGGCGCTCAAGGGCACGCTCTACCGCAATGGCCCCGCGCGCTTCCGGCGCGGCGCGAGCGCGGTCGGACACTGGTTCGATGGCGACGGGCTGGTGCGCGCCTGGCGGGTGAACGGCGACCAGGCGAGCCTTGCAGCGCGGTTCGTCGACACCCCCAAGCGCCGCCTCGAAGAGCAGCTCGACCGCATCGTCCAGCCCGGCTTCGGCACGCCGGCAGGGCCGGGCGCGAGTGTCGGCAGTCCGGACGATACCAACCCGGCCAACACCCATGTGATCGCCGCAGGTGGCCGCCTGCTGGCGCTGTGGGAGGCAGGGTCCGCCACCGCGCTCGACCCGGAAACGCTGGCGACGCAGGGCATGGTGACCTTTCGCGACGATCTCGCCAGGATGCCGTTCCTCGCGCATCCGCGGATCGAACCTTCGGGGCAGATCTGGAACATCGGGTCGGGCGGCGAAAGCGCCTATGTCTGGAGGCTCTCGGCCGATGGCAGTTTCGAGGCGGGTCAGGCCATCGCGCTGCCGATGGCAAGCTATATGCACGACTTCACCGCCACCGCCCGGCACCTCGTCATCCTGTGCCAGCCCTGGGTATCGGACCAGGCCCGCCTGCCGTTCTCGCAGAGCATGAGCTGGCGCCCCGAGCGCGGATCGCGGGTGCTGGTTCTGGACAAGGACGACCTCTCGCGCCGCCGCGAATACGAGCTTCCGCCATTGTTCTTCTTCCATCTGGGCGATGCCTGGGAGGAGGCCGACGGCACCATCCGCTTCGATGGCTGTTTCCACGCCGACCCGACCTTCGCCTTGCTGGGCGCGCCGGGACTGGTCGAGGGGCGGCACGAATATTCGGAGAGGCCCGAGCTCACCCTTGTAACGCTGCACCCCGATGGCCGCGCCGACATGAAGGCTGCGGGGATTTCCGCCGAGTTCCTGCGCAGCGCACCAGAGACTGCTGGCCTTCTGCGCCACCAGACCATCCATGTCGGAGGCTATCGCACCGACCGCCCCTTCGCGCGCAGCATCGGCATCTGGGACTGGAGGTCCGGCCGCGACGACAGCTTCGATTTCGGTGCCCGCCAGCTGGTGGAGGAGTTCGTCCCCGCAGGCCGCCACCTGATCCGCACCACGCTCAACCTCGACGCACGCGCGACCGAGCTGCACGTGTTCGACGCCCGCAAGGTTGCCGACGGCCCGGTGGTCACCTGGCGCAGCACCGTCCCGCTGCCGCTGAGCTTCCACGGCAGCTGGGTTTCGGGCTGACGCAAGCGGGGAGCACCTCAGAGCGTCAGCACGGCAATCCCGGCGGGAGGAATCAGCTTTTCGCCCAGCACCAGCCGGCCGCCGATGCCATCGGGGATCGCGACCGGGGTTGGGGCATAGTTGAACGCAAAGACATGGCTGGCCGTGCGGCGCAGGCGCAGACCCTCGGGCAGCGCCACGGTGTCGACGCCCGCCTCGCGCGCTGCAGACTGCAGAACGGGCGCGAGAATGTCCGGCTCGGGCCAGGCGGCAAGATAGCGTCGGTTGCCCGATCGCCAGCAGGCGACGGTTCCGTCATCGGCGACGAGCTCTGCTGCCGCATCGGTTTCCAGATGCTCGATCCAGCGGCGCACCGCCCAACCCTGGCCCGGATGCACCAGCCCCGGTCTCAGGCTCTCCACCCGCACGACTTTGGCCGGGAAGATCGCGCCGGGCGGCAGGCCATCGGGTATCGCGAAGTCGGCCGTGCGGCTTCCCGATCGCGGGCCGATCACGACAGGGCCTTCAAAGGCGGCGAGGTGCGCCAAAAGTTCGTCGGGCACCACCGGCAGGCAGGGCACCACGCACATCGCATAGCCTTCGAGCGGCGCATTGGCCGGGAGGATGTCGACATTCAGACCCAGCTGCCGCAGCGCGCAATAGGCATCGAACGCCGCCCACAACGCGGATAGCCCCGCACCCTGCGGCTGGATCGTTGTGATCCAGTCCGAATCATAGGAGAAGATCAGCGCCACGCTCTTGGCCGCAGCGGACATCGGGCCGATGGCTGCGATGTCCTCGGCAGCCTGTGCCGCTTCAGCATAGGCGGGCGCGGGCGCATCGTCAGGGCGCAAAAGACCAGCGTGCAGCTGTTCTTGGGCGAAGGGTGCCTGGCGCCAGCGGAAATAGCTGACCAGCTCGGCGCCATGGGCCAGCGCCTCGAGCGTCCACAGCCGCACCATGCCATCCAGCGGCGCCGGGTTGTGCCGCGCCCAGTTGACCGGTCCGGGCTGCTGCTCCAGCACCCACCAGCGGCCACCGCGCATGCATCCCCGGTACAGATCGTGATGGAAGGCGGCGATATCGGGGTGGCCCTGCCGCGCATAACGCAGTCTGTCTTCCTCGCTGAACCGGAAGCTTTCGAGAAAGCCCAGCGGATAGCTGTCCCAGCCCACGGCATCGAGCGACTGCGCGACATCGTGATGATCGAACTCGGTGAAGAACCCCATGAAGTTGTGGGTGATGTCTCGGCCGGGGGACAATGCGCGCAGGATGTCCACCTGGATCTGGTTGAAGCGGACGACCTCGTCCGAGGCGAAGCGGCGGAAGGCGAGCCAATGCGCCGGGTTCGCTTCGGTGACGGTCAGGTTGGGCAGGTCGATTTCGTCGAAACTGCGATATTCCTGGCTCCAGAACACATTGCCCCAGGCGCGGTTGAGGGCTGCGACATCGCCATAACGTTCGGCCAGCCAGACCCAGAAAGCCGCCAAGGCAGCGGGTGAAAAGCTCTGCACCGTGTCGTGGCAGCCATATTCATTGTCGGTCTGCCACGCGACCACCGCCGGATGGTGACCATAGCGTTCGGCCACGGCGCGGGTGATGCGCGCGGACTGCTTGCGATATCCGGCATGGCTGAAGCAGTAATGACGCCGCGACCCGAAGCGCCGCGGACGACCGTCGCGGTCGACCGCGATCATGTCGGGCATGGAATCGACCAGCCATTTGGGAGGCGTGGCCGTGGGCGTTCCCAGGATGACGCCAAGCCCTGCGGCATGCAGCGTTTCGATCGCCCGGTCGAGCCAGACCCAATCGAACCGGCCGGGCTCGGGTTCGATCCGGCTCCAGGCAAACTCGCCGATGCGCACCCGGGTCAGCCCGATCTCGCGCATCCGCCGGGCATCGTTAGCCCATTGCGATTCGGGCCAGTGTTCCGGGTAATAACAGACGCCAAGCTGCATCAGCTGCGGCTTCGGGGATGGGCTATCGGAGATCATGGCTGCGCGGTTGCTCTTTTTGGGATCAGGGGGCAATTACGAATAGACGATATGTTCAATTGGCGCTCATGCCACATCAAAAAGGCGGCACATGGCTGATCGGGGTCTGAAATCCAAAACAGCACCGCGCAAGCGTGTCCGACTGGCGCCACAGGAGCGGCAGTCGCTGATCCTGGACCGTACCGCCGACATCATCGCGCGCGAAGGCGTGTCGGCGCTGTCGATGGACCGGATCGGGCGCGAAGCCGGGGTCAGCAAGTCGCTGGTCTATGCCTATTTCCCCGGGATGACAGACCTTTTGCGGCAATTGCTGCAGCGCGAATGGCGCAGGCTGCGGCGTTTGCAAGCCGAGGCGGCGGATCGGGCCGAAACAATGGAAGGGCTGGTTCGCGCGGTGACCCATGTCTACCTCAAATACATCGACGAGCGTGGCATGCTGATCGAACGGCTTCAGGCAGAGCCGTCGGTATCCGCGATCCATGACCCCACCGAGTTCGGCCGTGACAGCGCTGTAGGCTATCTCGCCGAAATCGTTGCCGAGCATTATGGACTTCCGCAGGACATCGCGAAGGCTGCGACGGATATCAGCTTTGGTCTGCCGGCAGCTGCGGGAGCGTATCTGCTTCAGCGACGGCTGAGCAGGGAGGTGCTGGAAGACCTGACCGTCACCATGATCCTGGGCACGCTGAATGAATTGAAGCGCGAGCATATGGCCCGTCTCCAGCCGATCCGACGCGCACCGCCGCTGCGTTAATTTGCTCAAGCTGCGGCGGCGAGCAGGTCCGGTGTCCGCTCCGGTGAAGGGTTGACGACGGCAATCGGGCCCTCATCAAGACCATATTCCCTGCGCAGCCGGTCGAGAGGTTCGTGCAGGCGCTTTTCGAAAGCCACGAACTGCAGGCTTCGGGCGCGACGCCCCCGCGACCAACCATCGGTAATGGCATCCATCGCCGGCTGGATCAGCAACGGATCGACCAGCGCCATGTGCCCGGAGACCACGGCAATCCACATCGCGGCATAGGGAAAGTCCATCTGCGCCAACTGAAACGCCTGCAATGCCAGCTCTCCAAACGGGGTCGCCGGATAGCCGGTCAGCACGTGATGCAGATCGTGCGTCTGGAAGCCTCGCACCACCTTGTAGGCAATTGCTGGCGGCATACGATCGATCTTGCCGCTGAGCTCAAGCGCTTCGTGCCGGGCACGATACCCTGCTGCCAAGTGCTCGACCAGATCATTGTCGACCATGAAGGCGCGATAGGCATGGCCGAGCGTTCCGGGAGCGCAACCATCGAGCAAGGCCAGCCGAAAGTCCGGCGCAAGCCAGGCTTCGCAGGCTAGCGGGCCATGCTCGGGATGATTCAGGATGGCAGCCTCATATTTGGAAATGGCATCGGTGGGTGCTGTCTCCCACCACTCGTTGAACAACCAGTCGATTCCGTGGGTGTAGAAATTGTCGATGCTTTGGAGGAATTTCTCTCCGAAGCCGCGTTCGATCTGCGTAGCCATCTGCTTTTCTCCTCAGGCTCTGTCAGTTACTTCGCCAGGCTTCCGCCATCGACCGGCACCAGCGCGCCGGTCATGAAGCGGGCGGAGTCACTGACCAGAAAGGCCAAAACGTCGGCCATTTCCTCTGGTGTTCCATAGCGTCCCAGCGGCGTCCCATGCGCCAGCTGCGGCCGGACGGCCTCAGGGTTTTCGGGCGAAAGCTTCCTTTCGAGCTGGAACATCATTTCGGTACCGGTTGGGCTGGGACAAATGGCGAGGACCCTGACGCCATGCGGGGCCATGGTCACTGCTGCCGACTTGGTCATGCCGTTCACGGCCGCTTTGCTGGTGTTATACCCGAAGATATTGCCGCCTCCGCCAAAACCGGACACCGACGAGGTGTTGACGATAACGCCGCGGCCGCGGCTCTGCATATGGCCACCGACGTGCTTCAGGCCCAGGAACACGCCCTTTACATTGACTGCCATGATGTGGTCAAAATCGTCCTCGCTATAGTCCACAGCGCTGGCAACCGGGCCGGAGATGCCAGCATTGTTGAACAGGATGTCGATACCTTCGCCAAGGCCGCAGGCGGTATCAACGGCGCGCAGCCAGTCGCCGCTTTGGACCACATCGCCCGCAAATGGAGTGACATCGCCTGCTTCGGCTGCATCTGTAAAATCGGCATCGGCCCGGTCGAACGCCAGAACGCGCACGCCATCGGCGCATAGCCTGCGCACCGCCGCCAGCCCGATACCTCGAGCTGCGCCAGTGACAATGGCCACGCGGCCGCGGAGCGAGGAATCAGCCATGATATTGGTCCTTGTCGAGTGAAGCGGCGCTGCTTGCGGAAATGAAATCGCGGATGAGGTCGGCGCAGAGAGCCGGTACATCGCGATGCGGCACATGCCCGGCCTCGGGCAGCCGGATGACGCGGGCCTGCGGGCAGGCGTTTGCGATCATATCAGGCATGGTCGGCACGAAGACAGTATCGCGCTCGCCCCAGATGATCAGCACCGGGCAAGCGATCGACAAGGCAGGTGGGGCAGCATCCGCATCAATAGCTGGAAGGCCGCCGACCGGGGGGATTTCGAACGGAGCAGCCCGATACCATGCCCGCATCGCAGACCAGGCCCCAGCCTGCGTCCAGGCGTCGCGATAGACCTCGAGATCGGCAGATGTGAGAAGTCCCCGCCGGGTCGCGTCGCCCAGAAATCGCTCGATCAGCGTAACTGCCTGTGCCTCGCAAAAAATGCTGTCCGCAGCCTCGGAGCGCAGCATGGTGATGTATTGCGAAGCCGCGCGCTGCTGCGCGTCGTGCAGGATCATGTGCTGAAAGACGCGGGCAGGGGGAGCGTTCAGCGCGATCAGCCCGGCGATCCTTTCCGGAAAGCGGTCTGCCATCTCGAATGCAAGCACACCGCCCCAGTCATGGCCGCACAGGTGCACCCGATCGATGTCCAGCGCGTCGATCAGACCCAGCAGATCGCGCACGAGAGTGTCGATGGCATAATCCTGCACTGCGCCGGGCCGGCTGCTGCCTCGGTAGCCGCGCTGATCCGGCGCCAGCTGACGGATATCTGGGCCAAGCCGCTCAGCCAGCGGTCGCCAGCTGGCCGCATGGTCAGGAAAGCCGTGCAGCATCAGGAGCGGCGTGCCTTCTCCCCGTTCAAGATAGTCGAGCTCTATCCCGTTCGTTGCGATGCGGTGCTGCACCGGTAAGGTATTCGAGCCGTTGTTCAGGGCGAAATCCTGCGTCACTGCCGGCGCGCTCCTGCTGCCAGCTGCTCGCGCCAGGCGGATCTGGCGATATCGACGGCCAATCCCTGTTGTTCCTGCATCATTGCCCCGACCGTCACAGACGCGCCGTGGGCAGGTTGCAACAGTTCAAAGACATTCCCGTCCGGGTCACGACCAAAGAGGACGGTTGCCGATCCCACATCCTGCGGCGGACCATGCAGCTCTATGCCCTGGGTCAACAGGCGCTGGTAATCGGCGTCCAGATCATCGCTCTCGAAGCAGACATGGTTCCAACCCGGCGCGTTCAGGGCGCGACGCGCAGCAGGAATGGTCTGCGGCTGATGGTACTGCCAGAATTCCAATTCGGCATTGGAAAGGCGAAGCCACCCGCCGTCGAAGCGGACATCGGCAATCCCGGCAACACGGTCGAATTTCGGGTCTGGGCCGAAAGCTCCCTGGCGGGTCACATCCTGGCCCGTCAGCATCGCGTAGAAAGCCAGCAGCCGGGGCATGTCGGGCGAGACGATCGCGGTGTGCGCGAACCAGGGCCTGTCAGCCGCTGCGGGTGCCCAGGGCACGCCCTCGAGCTCGATGATATTGCCTTCCGGATCGCGGATATAGACATAGCTGTTGCCGGTACCGAGGCCCGACGGGCGGGCATGTGACGCAGCGCCTGCCGCCAGGAAATGGTCGTACATCGCATCCGACAGGTCTTGTTGCAGGCAGATATGGCGTATACCGGCAGAATAGACCTGGCGTTCGGACTCTGCCTGGTGCTTGGGGACGGCATATTCGAACAGTTCGATCGCGCCCAGCGTGCCTCGCAGAAAGGCGACGCGCGCACGCGCGTCATCCAGCTCCAGCATCTCCCGGTTCTCCGGTGTGTCGGCAAGGTCAAAGCGCGACACTACGGAAAAGGCCTGCTGGCTGGTATAAAAGGCGATGGCGGCTTCAAGATCGGTGACGACAAGGCCGGTATGATGAACGCCGATAATCATGGCATGGGCTCCGCTTGCAGGGACTCACTCGCCCGTGCGTCGATCTGCGCCCGGATGACCTTGTGGGTCTCGGCGGTCAGTGAATACCGCCATGCCAGCATTGCTGCGATCAGCACCAGCGCACAGGGCACAAGGCTATAGCTGATCGACAGCGCGAGCAGAGGCTCGGCGCGGCTCTCGCCTGCCGACTGATAGCCGACGGTCCCCAGGATCAGCAAAGGCAGGCCTGCACCCAGGGCATATCCCATCTTCTGCACCATCGCCATCGCGGCAAAGAACAGGCCCTGCTGGCGGTCGAGCGTTTCGGCCGTGTCGATATCCGCCGTGTCCGCCACCATCGCATGTGGCAGCATCAGAACCGCACCATAGCAGCTGCCTTTGAGGATGAAGAGCGCCGTGAACAGCATGACACCGCCCTTGGGGACCAGGAACATGCAGGCATTGGTCAATGCGACAATGACAAGCGCCAGTGTCAGCGCCCGGTGCTTTTCAATCCGTTTGGCCAGCCAGACCCATCCCGGCATCACCAACAGTGCAGCGGCGAAATACAGGAAATAGACGACACCGATATTGGTGACGCCGACGACGTCGCGTGCGAAGAAAACGGTGATCGTCTGCCTGAACACCTCGCCAATCGTGGCGATCAGCACCAGCAGCGTGATATTGAGAAATGCCCGGTTGCGTCCCAGCATCCGTAATGCGCCGCCGAGGTGGAACGGCGCTTTGTGGCTAGGCGCGGCAGGTTCGGGAACGAGCAGGAATGCAAGTGTGGCGCAAATCGGGAGCAGAGCGATGATCACGATGCTCAGGGCTGCCATCACGTCCGCACTTGTCGCCCCGGGCCGCGACAGGACATAAGCGGGAATCAGCGTCGATGTGATCAGGCCGACAATGCTGAACCCTTGCGATACCGAGCTGATGCGTGTGCGCACATGATAGTCGGACGAAAGTTCGGCAGACCAGGCCTGATAAGGCAGCAGAATGAGCGTATAGCCCAGATACACCAGCGAGACCGCCAGCGCGAAATAGACGATGCCGGCATCTGGGGTGGGGACAAAGAGCATCCGCACGCCAGCTGTCATCGCGACAGTCCCGAAGATCAGCCACACCCGGCGACGCCCGATACGTGGCCGCCATCTGTCAGAAAGGATTCCGATAATGGGGTCGGTAATGAAGTCGGACAGGCGGGCGAGGATCAGCGCGATACCGATCAGCTGCAGACTGAGTTGCAACTGCCCCGAATAGAGCGGAGCGAGATAGATCGCGATCGGCAGCCCGATCATGCCAAGTGGCAGTTGAACCGACCCAAAGGCGAGGATCCGCCAGAAGGCAATGGGGGCTTCGGTGGTTGATGTAACTGCCGTCACGCGCAGGGCCCTCCTGCGACATGGGCACTGCGGCCAGGGCGCGGGGCCAGCGTCACAACGGAAAGATCGTGTGGCCACCGTCGAGCACAAGCGACTGGCCGGTCATGAAATTGCTCTGCTGTGAGGCGAGGTACACGGCAATGCCCTCCATGTCCTGCAATTGCCCGATGGTTCCCGAAGCAGCGCGCCTGCGGCATCCGTCCTGGAATGCCTTGGGGGTGTTGAGTGACATTTCCGTCTCGATAAACCCTGGCAGAATGGCATTGACCTGAATGCCGCTGCGGCCAAGTTCGATCGCCAGCGAGCGCACCAGGCCCGTGACAGATGCCTTAGTCATGCAATAGCCGGCAGAATTGGGCAGGCCCAGCAACGCCGCGACCGACGACGTCACGATCAGCTTGCCGCCAGAACCGGCTGCTTTCCAGTGACGGATCGCCAGCTGAAAGGTATCTATCACGCTCATCACATTGAGTTCGTGCGTCTGCAGCCAATCGTCGCGATCCAGATTTGTAAAGGCCCCGCGCACGCCCGATCCGCCAGCATTGGCGAAGCAGCTGTCGATCCGGCCGAAAGCTGCCAGCGTTTCAGCAAAGGCGGCGGCCGATGAAACGGGGTCCATGACATCCGCAACAAAGCTGCGCGCGGTGCCGCCCAGCGCTTCGAGTTCGGCAATGGCGGCAGCGTTCTTGTCCGCATTCCGCCCCCAGATGGCGACGGATGCACCGCATTTTACCAGGCCCTTTGCCATGGCGAGCCCCAAGCCACCATTGCCGCCCGTAACGAGGGCGACATGCCCCTGAAGATCGAAGAGATTGTGCATTTCGGTCACTCGCCTGCTGATTTGTGATGCATTTCGAGCCCCCTGGCCCATCTGCGCTGAAAGCCGCGCCAATAGTCGGGCTGCTCGTCGCCAGCGACTGCGCCGCCCCATTGCTGTCCGAAGCTACTTGGCCAGCGCCCGGCACCGGCTAGCGGCACAGGCACGTCAAGATACCGCCGCATGGCTTGGTCCTGCTTCAGGTGCAGGTCGAAGAAAGCGCTGATGAAGTGAACATTGATCGCCTCGATCCGCTCCTTGCGCCACACCGGATCGGTTAGAAACTCAATGGCCGGGAAATCCGCCCCTTCGGGCAATTGCACAGGATTGCCCGCGATGTTGTGCGCCGCTTCACGATAGACCAGCAGGTAACGGTCAGAACCGCTTGCCGTGCCGAGCAGGCGCTTCACGCCGTTTTCGAAGTCCACCACGTCGTCCTGGTCGCCGTCGATCAGCAACATGGGGGTTTTCAGTGCGGCAAGATCCTGATCGCGCCATACCATGGCGTCGGGTTGCGCCCCCCAGGGAGCCAGGGCGACAACCGCATCGATTTGTCCGGCCATGGCCGGATCAGGCCTGGGCAATGCAGCCAATGCTTCCCGCGGAAACTGGCGATAGGCCGGCGCGTCCGGATCAAGCGGCACGCCTGCGGTAGTGATCGCCCCATAGCCTCCCATAGAGTAGCCCAGCACGCCGATGGCCTGCGGATCGACTACGCCGGCCACGGTGGAATTCGTCACCGATCCGTCCAGGATCGCCCTGAGAACTGCTTGCTGGTCCCTGGAACGGTTCACCAGAACGCTGCCAAACGAGGTCGCAAAAGAAGCAACATCGCTGAACGGTAGATCGCGGTGATCGATCGAGGCAACCACATAGCCGCGAGACGCCAAGGTCTCGCCCAGCCGGCTCATATGTTCGGCCCATCCGCCATAGCCATGTGACATGATGATCAAGGGAAAGCGTTGCCCGGTAAGCGCCTGCGCTGGTGCCAAGGCCATGCCCTGCTCAGAAAGCTCCAACACCTGCTGGCCAGGCACGGCACGTTTGTGACGATAATGCTGGCGGACTGCATCGCCTTCAGGTCGGGCCGGGAACCAAAGCCGAAGGCCAATCCTTCGATCGCCCAGATCCAGTTCCTCAACGACCGTCCCGACCTGATGCTGCCCGCGGCCCGCCAGTTCGGGCATTTCCGTTGACGGCCGGTGTGCGTGCTTAGGTGTGCCAGGGTCAGCCGCACGGACATCAGTTGCGATGAGCAGCGCGAAGGCGGTTACGGCAAGCTCAAGCATCTTACCTTGAACAGCCATGGTCACGGCACAAATCCTGCCATGAGCCGCAATCTGCCATTGCTCGCTTCGCCTCTCATCAGCGGAAGCCTACCCGCAACGCCAGCCCGAAGGTGCGCGGATCGAGCAGGAACGCGCTGCGGAAGCTACCGACAAGGTTTGAGTTCACTTCAAGGAAAGTGATGCTGTCGTCGTTCGCCAGGTTCTTGACGAACGCCGTGAGGCTCCAGTCCTTGTCGCTGTTCGCCACTACCAGGGATGCGTCCAGTTGCGACCAGTTGCCAACGCGATCGGCGGGCAGGTTGAATTCTCGCGAATGGAAACCCGATTGCGAATAGAAGTCCACGCGCGGCCGCACGGTCCATCCGTCCCCTGCCTCGAACGTGTATTCTGCTGCCAGTTTCAGTGTCCGGCGCGGCGCATTTGGCAGCTGGTTTCCGCGCAGCTGGAAGCGCGCATTACCCCGAGCTGGGTCGGCCGAAAGGAAATCGCTGCGGATTTCGGCGTCGAGCAGGCCCAGGCTTGCCTCCAGGCGCAATGGCTCCACCGGGCTGTAGACAAGTTCCGCCTCGAACCCACGGACCCTGGACTTGGGAATGTTGGTGTTGGCGACAGCCGTGCCGACCAGGTTGCCGACAATCAGGTTGGAATAGTCATAGTTGAATGCCGCAAGGTTCAATCGGCCCTTGCCCCCCAGGAAGGTGTTCTTCACCCCCAGTTCCAACGCGTCGATTTCTTCGGATTCGAAAAGAGGAATCGTGTTGTTGCCGGGGTTAAACCCTCCCGACTTGAACCCTCGCGAGAAGGACAGATAGACGTTGGTGTCCTCGGTGAAGGATATCTTCGGGGCCCAGTTCAGGATAGCGCGGCCTGTGACCTTGTCGAAATCGGCTTCCCCAATGAAATAGGGGTTGAGCGCGAAGGTGCCCGAAGCCGTTTCAGCTCGTTTATTGTCATGGGTATAGCGCAGGCCCCCGGTGAGCTTCAGCGTGTCGGTGATATCGACATAGACCTCGCCGAACACGGCATAGGATTTGACCTGCCCCAGACGAGTATCGAATTTCGACACCGCGCCGAGCAATCCGTTGGCCGGCGTCCATGTGTCGACAAAGCCGGTGCCGCGCGCATTCATGTAGAAGCCGCCGAGGATGAAATTGAACGGACCGTCAAAACTCGATGCGACCCGAAGCTCCTGGCTGAACTGCTTCTGGGTGCCGCCCCCGGTCTGCGACGTGCGATAGTCGGTCGTGGTAACAGGCCTGCCCGACAGCAAATAGGTCAGGACGCCATTACCATTGCCCGCATTGGGCACGACCCTTGTGCCAAAGGTGCCGGTATTGAACGCATTGGGGCGGAAGCCCTGGTCGAAATCTCGCTCGCTGGAGTTGTCGCCATCGCGAAGACCGGTCAGCGATGTCAGGGTTATCGCCCCCAGTTCCTGCGTGATCTCAAGCGTTCCCAGAAAGTCTTCAGCCTTCTGGAACGGCCGGACATCGATCACGACATCGCGCAGGTTTGCAGGGTTTGGAGCGAATGTGCCAGGACGCACGACACCGGGCAGCAGGAAGCTGTCGATCGGGAAGTTGGTCGTCGGGAATGCCGTACCCGCCGAATTGGGCGAGCATCCGAACTGTGCGTCGGGCGTGCAAAGCGATTTCGCCGCGTTCTGTCGGTCGGAATCCTCTTTGAAATACGTCAGCGTCAGGTCGATGGTTGTCGAACTGGACGGTTCGATCCGCGTGCTCGACCGAAGCGTGAACTGGTTGCGGCCGTCGATGTTGGTGTTGTCGAGCAAGTTGCGGGTATAGCCATCGCGGTTGATATAATTGGCGGCGAAGCGCTGGTAGATGCCTTCGGCGATGGGCAGGTTGATTGCGGCATTGGCTCGGATCCCGCGCGGGCTTTCGCCCTGCACCTCAACATAGCCTTCGAAGCTGTCGGTCGGGCGGCGGGTGATGAAATTGATCGCGCCGCCGGTGGTGTTGCGGCCGAACAGCGTGCCTTGCGGCCCGCGCAGCACCTCGATACGCTCCATGTCGAAGAATTCGCCGAAGCTGCTGCCAGACTGCAGGAACACACCATTGACCAGAACACCAATATTGGTGTCGCCGGTACCGCCGAACGACTGCGAACCGACCCCACGGATGGTAATGTTGCGGTTGGCCGAGAGCGTGACGTTGGGAGCGTTGAACTGCAGGTCCTTGCTGTCCTCGATCCGCGCTGCCTGAAGCGCCTCTGCATTCAATGCGGTGATCGCGATCGGCACTTCCTGGACGTTTTCCGCTTTGCGCTGCGCAGTGACGACAATGGTGTCGCGATCCTGCGCGACATCGGCCTCCTGCTCTTGTGCCGCCACCGGGGTTGCCGCCGCTAGCCATGCCAGCGTCAGCACCGATGCACCCCATGCCGTGTTCAAGCTCTTTGTCATGCCATCCTCCCTTTGTTTTGACGATATGTGCAATACAAATGGACCAATGGTCAATAGATTATCTCGAACGGGCCAACACTAGCTAATTTTGGCCGATTTCCCGGGTAGTGGTGGCCACTAATTCAACGGTTCGACAACACGACTCGGCTGGTGCTTAAGATCAGCAGACGGTGCGGCGGTGACGCGCGTGCGCATCTGAATTGCAAGGGCCATATGGGAAGGCCGGTGCCACGGCTGCTGCCGGGTGTTAGCCTTGAAGCAGGCGGGCTCCGGCCGAGGGAATGCCCAGGCAATGGGCTTGGGCAGGCCGGCCTGTACCCAGCCAATGATCCGCCAGTGCGCGATCGACCGCGGGCAACCGGCCTGCGGCGACCACCGCCACGACACAGCCGCCAAAGCCGCCACCGGTCATTCTGGCGCCGCCGTCCTCGCCGATCGCGGCATTCAGGCTGTCGACCAGCGCATCCACCGCCGGCACGCTGACCTCGAAATCGTCCCGCAGCGATGCATGCGACGCGCGCATTGCTTGCCCAAGCTCCGCCAGATCGCCGCGCGCCATCGCCTCGGCCGCGCTCCGCGTGCGCGCATTTTCGGTGACGACATGCCGCGCGCGGCGGAAAACGGCGGCATCACAGCCGGCCTCGCCTGCCTCGAGCATCGCCAGGTCCAGGTCGCGCAACGACCCGACGCCGAAATACTCCGCCGCCTGCCGGCACTGGGCGCGGCGCTCGTTATAGGCGCTGTCGACAAGCCCGCGCGCCACGCCCGAAGGAACGATGACGATTACGGCATCGGCGGCAAAGGCAACCGGCTTTGCGCTCAGGCTGCGGCAGTCGAGCAGAAGCGCGCTGTCCTGCTCGCCAAAGGCCGACGCTATCTGGTCGAGCAGGCCGCAAGCGCAGCCGACATAATGATGCTCGGACCATTGCGCGACCCGCGCCAGCACGTGCTTGTCGGGCGCCTGCGCACCCGCCACAGCCGTCAGCGCAAGGCCCAGCGCAACCCCCAGCGAGGCGGACGAGGACAGGCCGTTGCCCTGCGGCACATCGCCCGAAAAGGCGAGCTTTGCCCCGCGCACGGGCAGGCCGAATGCGGGCAATCCGGCAGCGATGCCGCGGACGTGATTTCGCCACTCGCCCTGGGCCGCAGTTTCGATCGGCGCATCGATACGGACGTCATCTTCCGCCATGTCCAGGTCCGCGGCTCGCGCGATGATGCGCGGCTCCTCCAGCGGGCTTGCGGCAACCACGGTGCCGAACTGCAGCGCGCAAGGCAGGGCAAAGCCGTCGTTGTAATCGGTATGATCGCCGATCAGATTGACCCGGCCGGGGGCGAAAGCGAGGATCGCGGGATCATGGCCATAGGCGCGGCGAAACGCGGCGATCGTGCGTTCGACGAGCGGGATTGTGTCGCTCATGCCGGGGTCGCCTTGCGGTAATGGACCGGGCTGACGGCGCACAGCTGCTCGGCAGCCTGTTCGGCGGTCAGGTCCCGCTGCGCCTCGGCGAGCATTTCATAGCCGACCATGAACTTGCGAACGCTGGCAGACCGCAGCAGCGGCGGATAGAAATGCGCGTGCAGCTGCCAGTGCGCCTGATCGCCCGCGCCATAGGGCGCGCCGTGCCAGCCCATCGAATAGGGGAACGAGCAGCCGAACAGGTTGTCGTAGCGCGCGGTCAGTTCGCTGAGCAGCGCGCCCAGGCTGTCGCGGTCGGATGCCTCCAGCTGCTCCATCCGCTGGACGGCAAAGCGCGGCAGCACCAGCGTTTCGAACGGCCAGACCGCCCAGAAAGGCACGATCGCCATCCAGCGCGCGTTTTCGACCACCACGCGTGACCCGCCAGCTTCGCGCGCCGCGATATCGCCGAGCAGCGTCCGCCCGGTCCTCTCGAAATAGGCCCGCTGGCGCGCATCCTCTCTCGCCGGTTCATCGGGCAGATGCGCGCTCGCCCAGATCTGTCCGTGCGGGTGCGGGTTGGAGCAGCCCATGGCCGCGCCCTTGTTCTCGAAGATTTGGACCCAGGCATAACGCTGCCCAAGCTCGGCGGATTGATCCGCCCAGGTATCGATCACCGCGCGCAGTTCCGCAGCGGGCAGCTCGGGCAGCGTCAGCGCGTGGTTGGGGGAGAAGCACATCACGCGGCACTCTCCCGAGACCGGCTCGGCCACCAGCAACGCGTCCGGGTCGGGATCTGCTGCGGCCAAGGCCTTGGCGGCGGGCATCAGCGCGGCGAAATCATTCTCGAACACCCAGGGTCCGGAGTAATCGGGATTGGTTTCTCCATTGGCGCGGGTGTTGCCGGGGCAAAGAAAGCAGGCCGGATCATGCGCAGGCAGCACCGCAATGTCGGGCGCCTCGATCTGGCCCTGCCACGGGCGCTGGGTGCGGTGCGGCGAGACCAGCACCCATTGGCCGTTCAACGGATTGAACCTGCGGTGCACGGCTGCAGCATCACCCATGGCGTCTTGCTCCCGGTCCGACATAACGCGCGACATTGCCGAAAATCACGCGGTTCGATGTCAGCGCCACGATCACCGACGCCACCAGCACCACGAGCATCACATCGATATAGTGCAGCCCGCCCCAGCCGATATGCTGGTAGAAGGTCTCGCCGGGATAGAGCATGTCGGGCTTGTACAGCACGAAGGTGTGCAGCGCGTAGCTTGCAACCCCGAACACCAGTCCGATGATCGCCGCGCGCGCATCGACATTGGCGAACAGCAGCCCGGCGATGAACGCGGACAGCACCGGCATCGACGACAGGCCGTTCAATTCCTGCAACAGGTTGATGATGCTCTTGGCGTTTTCGAATGCGGGGACCAGCAGGATCGAAGTGACGGTCAGGACCGCGGAGGTCCAGGCGGCCAGCTTCCAGTGGCTCTTGACCGACCGGATGAACTTGTCGTGGAAGTCGATGGCATAAAGCGCGACCGAGCTGTTGAGGATCGCGCTGGTGTGCGCGATCACGGCTGCAGCCATCAGCGCGGCGAACGCGCCCGACATCCATGGCGGCAGCACATGCGCCACCACCCGGCCATAGCTCGCATCGCCCATCGGCCCGAACAGCTTGTATCCCACCACCCCGGGCACGACGACGATCACCGGAATGATCAGGATCCGCACCACGGCTGCGGCCATCACGCCCTTTTGCGCTTCGCGGATGGTCGGCGCGGTCATCGCCTTCTGCGTGATGTTCTGGTTGGTCGACCAGTAGAAGATCTGGATGAACAGCATGCCAGTGAACAGGGTGTGGAACGGAATGGGCGAGTCCGTATCGCCAACCATCGAGATGCGCTCGGCCGGAACGCCGCTGACCAGATCGAAATCGACCGCGTTCAAGGCCAGGATGACCACCAGCATCGCGACGGCGAGCACGCCGATGCCGGAAAAGGTGTCCATCACCGCCACGGCCTTGAGACCCCCGGTAATGGTGTAGATGGCCGCGATGATAGCCATCGGCGCTGCGAACCACAGCAGCGGCCAGTCCACACCGAACATGGATTTGAGGAAAAGGCTGCCCGAATAGAGCGCTGCTGGAAGGTAGATCAGAATGTTGCCCAGCAGGAAGATCGCCGAGATCACGGTGCGGATGCTGCCGCCCTCATAGCGGCGCTCCAGCAACTCGGTCACGGTGGTGCACCCCTGGCGATAATAGATCGGCACGAAGATGAACGCGAGGATCATCAGCCCGACAAAGCCCGAAATCTCCCACCAGGCGAGCAGCAGCATCTGGTTGCCGTTCATGCCGACAAGCTGTTCGGTCGACAGGTTGGTGAGCGTGATCGAACCTGCCACATACAGCCAGGTGAGGCCGCCGCCGGCGAGGAAGACCTCCTTGCCCGATCCGTCGTGCGAGCCGCCAATGCTGCGGACCTTCCACCAGGTCGCCAGCCCGATCAGCGCGGTGATCGCAGTGAACACCGCCACCTGGCTTCCCTGCACCATGACCTCCGGCAACAGCCCTCTCCTACCCTTTTCTTGCTCATGCCGGTATGACAGGTCTAGATCAAGCAAGGCCTTGCGCCACCTATTGACTATTATTCCATTAAGGGCAACCTTCCCTGATGTCCAGCCTTCCCCCGTTTGCGCGCCTTGATGGCGATGATGTTTCCTTGGTGCTTGATCTGCGCGCCGGTGCTGCAGAACCGGTCTATTTCGGGCCGACCCTGCCCATGGCCGAGGATCTTGCGAGCCTGTGCGATGTCCTGCGGCGCGGGCGGCATGCCTCGCAGCCCGACCGCCCCGCGCCGCGTTCGCTGCTGCCCTTTGCGGGCGAGGGACATCTTTGCGCGCCGTCCATCGTCATCCATCAGCACGGACGCCCGCTGACGCCGCGGATGCCGCTGGTCGCGATCACGCAGCGCGGTGCCGGGCTGTGCCTCGAGCACCGCGATGACGCCCTGGGCTTGAGTGTCCAGATCGAGCTTTCGATCGTTCACGGCGGGCTGGTCGAGTTCGGCACGCAGCTGCGCAACCAGGGCACGCACCCGCTCGGGCTGATCAGCCTCGCATCGCTGACGCTGCCATTGCCCAGCTGGGCCAGCCATATGGTGCGCTATGCAGGCCGCTGGTCCGGCGAGATGCAGCAGCAGCGGCTGGCCCTGCACCAGGGGGCGATCACCAGCGCGTCCTATGGCGGGCGACCCGGTTTCGGCGGCGGCAACTGGGTGCGGATCGAAGGCGACAACGTTAGCGAAGTTCACGGCGACGCGCTCAGCGCGCATCTCGCGTGGAGCGGAGATCATGTGTTGTCCGTCGAGCACAATGCCGACGGCGATGCGACGCTGACCATGGCGGCGCGGCTCGATGCGAGTGAAATCATGCTGGCGCCTGGCGATACGTTCTGCGCCCCGCGCGCGCTAGTTGCGGTCAGCGCGCAGGGCATCGCCAGCTTGCGCCATGCCTTTCACGCGCATGTGCTGGGCGCGGTGGTGCCGGAGGCGGCGGCATCAACCCCGCGCAAGGTCCATCTGAACAGCTGGGAAGCGCTCGCCTTCGACCAGAGCTTCGAAAAGCTCTGCGCGCTGGCGGAGCGCGCGGCGGCTCTGGGGGTAGAGCGGTTCGTGCTCGACGATGGCTGGTTTGCCGGACGCCGCGACGACACCACCAGCCTGGGTGACTGGGTAGCCGATCCCGGGATCTTTCCCGGTGGCCTTGATCCGCTGATCGATCATGTCGGCGGGGCTGGCATGGACTTCGGCCTGTGGGTCGAGCCCGAGATGGTCAGCCCCGACAGCGCCTTGTACCGCGCGCATCCCGACTGGTGCCTGTATCTGCCTGATCACCCGCGGCTGACCCAGCGCAACCAGCTGGTGCTCGACCTGACCCGGCCCGAAGTCTCCGAACATCTGTTCGCCAGTCTCGACCGGCTGCTGGCCGATCATGACATCGCCTATCTCAAATGGGACCATAACCGCGATCTCTTCCCGCTTGCGGGCAAGGGCCATGCGCAGGTGACCGCGCTCTATGCGCTGCTCGACCGGCTGCGCGCCGCGCATCCGCAGGTCGAGATCGAGACCTGCGCGAGCGGAGGCGGACGGGTCGATCTGGAGATTCTCGAGCGGTGCAGCCGCTTCTGGGCCAGCGACAACAACGATCCCATCGAGCGGCTGCAGGTCAACGCCGGCTGGTTCGATTTCCTGCCGATGCGCATCGCGGGCAACCACGTTGGGCCCAGCCCCAACCCGATCACCGGCCGGCAGGTGGCGATGGATTTTCGCGCCAAGGTCGCGATGTTCGGCCATATGGGCGTCGAGGCGGACCCGGGCGCGATGTCGACCCAGGACCGCCAATGCCTCGCCGCGCACATCGCGCTCTACAAGCACTGGCGCGATGTCCTGCATTCCGGGCGCCTGTGGCGGCTCACGCCTGCCGCTGCGGGTGTCCATGCGCTGCTGGCGATGCACAAAGGCCGGGGGATCGCGCTGATCGCCCAGACGCGCCAGGCCGCCACTTATGATGTGCCCCACATCCGCTTTGCCGGACTGGACGATGAGGCGCATTACCGCGTCGCGCTGTTGCCGCCATATTGCGAAAAGGCCAGGGCGCAGCTGTCGCACGCCCGCCCTTATGCTGAGGGCGTTGTCCTGTCAGGCCGCGCGCTGCGTCTGGCGGGCATCAGCCTGCCGCTGCAATATCCCGAAACGGCGTGGCTGGTGTCGGTGGAGCTCGCATGAAACCCTTGCCGCATGAACAGCCCTTGTCCTCATCGCTTGCAGCATGGCTGACAGTGGCGCTGGCGGGGGCCGTCGCCCCTGCGCTGGCGATGCTGTTGCTGGCAGACGCGCCCGCGCCGACCCCGCTGGCGATGGTTGCAGGACCGATCCTGGCGGTGGGGCTGATGGGAGCCGGGATGATCGCTGCGGCGGCGGCCGGGCGGCTGTGGATCGGCATCGGTCTCGCGCTGGTGGCTGGCGCGGGGCTGATCGGGCTGGCGCGAGCGCTGGGCATGCCGCCCTTGCCGCACCCGATGTCGCTGGCGCTGGCCGTCATCGTCGCGGTGTTCAGTTTCGCCGCGCGCGGCGCGCTGTTTGCCCGCTCGGCAGCCGACAAGGGCTGGTGGATCGCCGTGTTCGTGGTCGGCGGCGAGGCAGCGATGCTGGCAACCGCCTTGGCCATGCCGGGCGCGCTGCCCAAATGGCTGCTGGTGCTGCTGCCCGCGCAATGGGCCAGCGTCGCGGTCCAGACCGCACTCACAGGCTCCGGCACCCGTGTAGCCGCCGCGACGCTGATTGCCTTAGCGGGCACCGGCGCGGTCACCTTGCTGGTGGCCAGGCTGTGGCCGCGCCGCTGGCCCTATCTGCTGATGTTCTCGGCATGGCTCGGCCTGTCCGCGCTGGTCTGGCACTGGCCCGGCCCGCCACTGCCACGTGCCGAAATCGGAGCCCGGCGCGCGGTTACAGCAACGGCTGATAATGGACCTGCTCTGCCAGCCTGTCGGGGTCCGTCAGGGTCAGCCTGCTGTTGACCAGGCTGATCGCATTGTCGGCGCGCATAAGCTGCAGGGTGCGGTTGACATGGACCGAGGAGATTCCGACGAGGTCGGCAAGCAGCTCCTGCGTCAACGGCATGCGATAGGCGTTGCGCGACCCCATGCCCCGGATGTCCAGCCGCTCTCCGAGTTCGAGGAACAGGTGCGCCATCCGCTCATAAGCGTTGAGACAGCCGAGCCGGAAAATGCTGTTTTCGAGCTGCTGCTCGAACAACGCGCACTCGCTCTGCGCGACCTCGCTGTCGGCGGTGGTGGTGAATTCGACAAACGAGGCCCGCGTCACCGACATCACCGAATGATAGAAGCTGGGCTGGCTGTTGCGCCACACGCCGATGATCTCCCCCGGCAGATACAGGTTGGTCAGCTGCCTGCGCCCGTCGAGCGTGATGCGATAGCCCGCGCACCAGCCTTCCAGCAGCAACCGCGGTCGCAAAAGCGTGTCACCCTGCTGGATGAAATCGCACCGCGGGTGAACGGATGTCTGGCAGTGGCGGTTATGCGCGGGCAGGTGGGCAGGCGCGTGAACGGATATGGACATAGACTCGACTTTCGCTAACGATCCCTCCTGTTACAAACTTTCACCTTGTTCATCCGGCTTCGTTATACTGGTTTAGGTCCAGCGCCTGCGTGCGACGAACCGAGAGAGAAAGCCCCGCAGGCCGTCCATTCCTGCTGCCGCCTGAGGCAGCGATCATGCTGCTCTCGCCAGGCCCCCGAAGCGTTCAGCTTCCCACCACCACTCCGCCATTGGGGTGCAGCACCTGTCCGCTCATGTAGCTGGAATCCTCGCAGGCCAGGAACAGGAAGCACGGGGCAACCTCGTTGGGCTGGCCTGGGCGGCCCATCGGAGTGGATTCGCCGAAATGCTCGAGTTTCTCCTCACTCGCGCCGCCACAAGGGTTGAGCGGGGTCCAGATCGGGCCCGGCGCGACGCCGTTGACGCGGATGCCCTTGTCGGCCAGATTCTGGCTGAGGCTGCGGGTGAACGCGGTGATCGCGCCCTTGGTGGATGAATAGTCGAGCAGATCGTCCGCGCCCTTGTACATCGTAACCGAGGTGCAGTTGATGATTGCCGCCCCCGCCCGGAGATGCGGCATCGCCTCCTGCACCATGTAGAACATGCCATAGACATTGGTCTGGAAGGTCCGCTTGAGCTGCTGGTCGGAGACGTCTGTCACATTCTCGTCGGGGTGCTGCTCGCCTGCGTTGTTGACCAGGATGTCGAGCTTCCCAAAGCTGCTGATCGCCAGATCGACGATCCGGGCAGCCTGCGCGCGATCGCCGATATCGCCCGCAATGGTCACTGCCCTCGCACCTTCCGCCTCGACCATGCGCGCGGTGTCCTGCGCGTCTTCATCCTCTTCCAGATGCGAGATGACGATATCGGCGCCTTCGCGCGCGAACAGCACTGCGACCGCGCGGCCAATGCCGCTATCGCCGCCGGTGACGATCGCCACCTTGCCCTTGAGCCGCCTCGATCCGGGATAACGCGGCTGCCATTCGGGCTTGGGGTCCAGCCTGGCCTCGAGGCCGGGCAGCTGCGCTTCGTCCAGTTTTGCGATGGTGTCGGTCATGGGTCGGTCCTTGTGTTGGGCAACGGACGCATCGTGCGCGGCGGGCGGCATCGTGGGCCTCCCCCCGATGCCGCCCCCTCGCTCGATTTTACTCTCGATGCCTGCGCCGGGTTGCGCGCTGCGGGATCAGGCGCGCGGATAAGCCGTCGGAGCGATCACGTCGTGATCCCTGCGACGCGCACGCGGTATGGTGTTGGTGCGGGGGGCTGGCAGCGCCAGGCTGAGCAGCACACCGACCAGCGGCGCGCCCATGATCCACAGCGGCAAGAGCGCCATTCCGAAAATCGAGGTCATTTGCTGTACTCCTTGCAGGGGCCGGAGCGGATGATCCGCACCGTGCCGCTGCAAGGCTGAGCCGTGCGCCGAGCCCCACCCATAACATGGGTCAATCCTGCAGGAATTTAAAAGCCGGCGGTTGCCTCACCTATGTAAGACCGCAGCCCCCGACCACGCGCTAGACGCCGGATCCTTCCCCATCTGTGCGCCCTGGGTTTCCCCGATCCAGGCCGCACGTCCGTTCCGGAGTCCCCCGATGCACCGCCCGTTCCAGCACAGCAACACCCCTGTTCCCTCGACCCGCCCGGTAATCGTCTGCTTCTCGCATCTGCGCTGGGATCTGGTGTTCCAGCGGCCGCAGCACATCATGACGCGGCTCTCGCAGGGCTTCGACATCGTCTATTGGGAGGAGCCCCGCGTCGATGCCGATTGCCTCGCGCCGACGCTCGAGCGGACCCGGCCGCACGAGGGCGTGACCCGGCTGATTCCGGTCATCCCGCAATCGCTCGACGCGCAGCAGACCACCGAGGCGCTGGCCGTTCTGCTGCGGATGGAGATGACCCGCCACGCCGCCCCGCACATATTCTGGTACTACACCCCGATGATGCTGGCGTTCGGCGAACAGGTGCACAGCGATCTGCTGGTCTATGACTGCATGGACGAGCTCGCCAACTTCGCCTTCGCGCCCGATGGCATCGCCGAACGCGAGGCGCTGCTGCTCGAGCGGGCGGATATCGCGCTGTGCGGAGGACGCAGCCTGTACGAGGCACGGCGCGAGCGTCGTCCTGACCTGATGTGCCTGCCTTCGGGCGTGGACATCCAGCATTTCGCAGCCGACCCTGCAGTTACCGCCGATCCCGACGACCAGGCCCTGCTGGCGCGGCCGCGGCTGGGCTTTTACGGTGTCATCGACGAACGCATGGATCTTGGCCTGCTGGCCGAAATGGCGCGGATGCGCCCGGCCTGGTCGTTCGTGATGATCGGCCCGGTGCTCAAGATCTCGCAGGACGACCTGCCCCGCGCAGCCAATATCCACTGGCTGGGCGGACGCGATTATGCCGATCTGCCGGCCTATGCCATCCATTGGGACATCGCGCTGATGCCCTTTGCGCTCAACGCCTCGACCCGCTTCATCAGCCCGACCAAGACGCCCGAATACATGGCGTGCGGGCTACCGGTGGTATCCACCCCGATCCGCGACGTGGTCGACACTTTTGGAAGGCTGGGCAGCGTCCGCATTGCCGGGACCGCGAGCGAATCGGTCGGGGCGTGCGAAACTCTGCTCGGCGCGCCCGGCCACGTCCGCGCCCAGTGGCGCGAGGAGGCGCAGGCCTGCCTTGCCGACAAGAGCTGGGACGGCATCGCCGCGCGCATCGCGGCCAGCATCACCGACGCCCTTGCCGCCCGGCAGGGGGCGCAGCGGTCCACTGCGGATCTGGCCGCGACACGGCTTCCCGGGCGCAGGCATTACGACGTGCTGGTGGTCGGCGCAGGCTTTGCCGGCGCGGTGATGGCCGAGCGGATGGCCAGGGGCTCGGGCAAGACCGTGCTGGTGATCGACAAGCGCGACCATATCGCGGGCAACGCCTATGACCATCATGACGACGCCGGAATATTGGTGCACAGATACGGGCCGCATATCTTCCACACCAACAGCGGAGACATCCTCGATTATCTCACGCGCTTTACCGGATGGATTCCCTATGAACACCGCGTGCTGGCAGCGGTCGACGACCAGCTGGTTCCCATGCCGATCAACCGGACGACGCTCAACATGCTCTATGGCCTGAACCTGCAGGATGACGAGGCTGCGGCCGAGTATCTGCGCTCGGTCGCGGTCGATGTCGGCGATATTCGAAATTCGCGCGATACCGTGGTCTCGCAGGTGGGCGAGGATCTGTATGCCAGGTTCTTCGAGGGCTATACCCGCAAGCAATGGGGCGTGGACCCGAGCCAACTCGACAAGTCCGTCGCCGCGCGGGTGCCTGCGCGGACCAGCTGCGACGACCGCTATTTCACCGATCGCTACCAGTGCATGCCGGACAAGGGCTATACCGCCATGTTCAGCGCCATGCTCGATCACCCCTCTATCGAGGTGATGACGGGGCAAGGATATGCAGATCTGCCGATGGAGCTGAGCTGGGATCATGTCGTGTGGACCGGGCCGATCGACGAATATTTCCATCACCGGCTGGGCAGGCTTCCCTATCGTTCGCTGCGCTTCGAGCACGAGACGCTCGATTGCGCACAGGCACAGCCGGTCGCGGTGGTCAATTATCCCGATTACGACACGCCCTATACCCGGATCACCGAGTATAAGCACCTCACCGGGCAGCAGGCGGCCAGGACCAGCATCACCCGCGAATATCCCGCCGACGAGGGAGATCCTTATTACCCTATCCCCAATCCCGCAGCGCAGGACATGTACCGACAGTATTCCAGGCTAGCCGGCGATTGCGAGAACGTGACCTTCGTCGGTCGGCTCGCCACCTATCGCTATTACAACATGGACCAGATCGTGGGCCAGGCGCTGGCCACCTGGCGCAGGCTCGATGCGCGCTGGCGGCTCGATGCGCTGGCCGGGCTGGGCGTGGTAGCGGCCGAATGAGATTCGGGACCGCTGCTGGCCATGCCCATATGAAAAGTCTGGCGGTGCCTTCTCCGGTGCAGGACTGGATAGGCTGCGCCCAACGTGCGCCCTATTTCGAGACCGAGGGAGGACGAAGCTGGACCCCGGTGGGCTATAACGAGGCGATCACCTGGCCCAACCTTGCCTTGCTCTACCGCCGCCGCGACCCGGCGGTGGTGGAGCGGCATTTTGCAAGGTTGCGCGATTCGGGCGTGACCTGCCTGCGGCTGATGCTCGACTACAACCAGGTGCGCCACCGCCATTTCGAAAGCCGTTGCGGCCAGTTTGCGCCCGCGATGGTGCAGCTGTGGGATGACCTGATCGCGCTGGGGGAGCTGTACGGCATCCGCTATCTGCTCACCCCGTTCGATACCTTCTTCATGGCGCGGCGATGGCGCACGCATCCCTATTCGCGCACGAATGGTGGGCCCTGCGGCACAATCGGGCAGATGTTCACCTGCCCAGACACGCGCATGGCGATCAAGAACCGCCTGGCCTTCGCGACCCGCCGCTGGGGACACAGCGGCGCGATCTTCGGCTGGGATCTGTGGAACGAGATCGACACCAATTATGCCGGGGGCGACATAGCTAGCTGCCATGCGTTCATCAGCGACATCTCGGCAGCGCTGCGCGCCGAGGAGATGGCCGCGCACGGCCGCTGCCATCTGCAGACCGTGTCGGTGTTCGGCCCCGCGCTCAAGGCCCGGCCACAGCTTGCCGAGATCGTCTTTCGCCACCCGGCGCTCGATTTTGCCAGTGTGCATCTTTACGAGAAGGGCACGATCGACGATCCGCGCGACACCCTGAGCCCGGCCAGGGCCACCGCGCGGCTGATGACCGAGGCGCTGCAGCACTGTCCTGCCGACCGCCCCCTGCTCGACACCGAGCATGGCCCGATCCACGCCTTCAAGGACCGCCACATCACGTTGCCGGACGCGTTCGACACGCGCTATTTCCGGCGTATGCAATGGGCGCATCTGGCAAGCGGCGGTGCGGGCGGCGGCATGCGCTGGCCCAACCGCCACCCGCATGTGCTGACCCAGGGGATGTACGACTCTCAAAAGGTGCTGGGCGATTTCCTGCACCTGGTCGACTGGCCGCGCTTTCGCCGCGAACCGCTCGGTGCCCGGCTGACGGTACATGATTTCAAGGGGCTGGCCACGGGCTGCGGCGACGGCACCCAGGCGGTGGTCAGCCTGATGCCCGATCAGCACGCCTGCGGCACCGCGATAACGCTGGACATCGCGGCGCTGCAGCCTGGAATCTACCGCGTCACCAGGTTCAATCCGATCAGCGGAGAATGCGAATCGAGCCAGCACCAGACCAGCTCCAACGGCGATCTGGCGGTGCTGGTCGGCTCAGCCGCGCAGGATGTGGTGCTCGCGGTCGCCCGGACTGGCTGATCCCGGCTGATCCCGGCAGGCATCGGCGTTGCCCAGCGATCAGCGCACCATACCTTCGCGTGGATGGTCACGCGCGATCGTCAGCCGAGAAATCAGATCGACCATCCGGGCAAAGCCATGCTGCGATATCGGTTTTTCGAAGCGCTGGACGTTTTGGAAACTGCCATCGATCACCTCTTCGCCATAACCGGTGCAGAACAGGAACGGGACGTCGTCGGCGCGCAGCCGCGCGGCGAGCGGAAACACCGTCGTGCCGCGCAGGTTTATGTCGAGCACAACGAAGTCGACCCTTCCGCACGATTCGTACAGCGCCATCGCGCCATCGAGCGTTGCGGCAGGCCCGATAACCTCAGCGCCTGCGCTGTGCAGCCGACGCAGGAAGTCGTCGGCGATCAGAAAATCGTCTTCCACCAGAAGAACGCGGCATCCGTGCAAGGACTGGCTCATCATGCACCACCTGAACTATCGAACGAACACAGGGGAGCACATGAAGGCGTTGCCCCATGGGCAACATACTCGCGATATGTGCGTAGGTTCCAGCGTACCGCAATATCGGAGCCAATGCGTTGACACCGCACATAACCCACAAGCTGCGCGGGTTCGAGGAGCTGCAGGACCCCGCCGAGCACTGGCTGGCAGAGCTTGCCGGTCGCAATCTGCGCGAAGTCCCCGCCAGGGTGGATCTTCTCCGCCAGGGCGATTGCACCGGGCCGATGCACATCCTGATCCAGGGCTGGGCGATCCGCTACAAGACGCTGGAGGACGGGCGCAGGCAGATTCTTTCGATGCTGATTCCCGGCGACCTGTTCGACATCAACGGCTTCATGGCCAGTTCTATGGACCACAGCATCGCCGCTTTGACCGGGGTGACGCTGGCCAGGCTCGACAACGACTTTCTCGATATCGCTCGCCGCGAGCATTCCAGCCTGGAAAAGGCGCTGTGGTGCGACATCCACGTCACCGCCGCGATCCAGCGCGAATGGTCGACATCGCTGGGCCAGCGCACCGCGCGCGAACGCATGGCGCATCTCATGTGCGAGCTGTATCTCCGCCAGCATCAGGCGAAGCTCACCCAAGGCAGGTGCTGCGCCTTCCCACTCACCCAGATCGAGCTTGCCGAGGCGCTGGGAATGACGCCGGTGTACGTCAACCGTACGCTGCAGGACCTGCGCCGCGAGGGCCTGGTCCAGCTCGAGCACCGGACGCTGACGATCTTCGATCTGCCGCAGCTCAAGCGCGTCGCGCTGTTCGATAGCGGCTATCTCAAGATCTGTGACGATGATGGCGGATCGGCGCCCGAAAAGGAGAATGACTATGCCCTCTAGCTGGTCAGGCCCGCTGCAAACCCTTCATCAGGTCATCGACACATTGCCGCTGCTGGTCTGGCGCGCCAGCCGTGACGGGAGCTGGATATGGGCCGGACCGCAATGGCAGGACTTCACCGGGCAGGGGCAAGACGATTATCTCGGCGAGGGCTGGCTGGAGGCTGTCCATCCCGATGACAGGCAGACCGCTCGGACCGCGTGGCGGACGGCATCGGATCATCACAGCTTCGAGGTCGAGTTTCGGGTGCTCAACAGCCGCGAGCAGCGTTATTACTGGCACAAGACCCGCGCAGCGCCAGTACTGGGCGAGAATGGCATGATCCTGGAGTGGCTGGGCACCTCGACCGATGTCGATGATATCCGGCGGCTGCGCGACCAGGAGCGCAGCCTGCTCGCCGAACTGCAGCACCGTGTGCGCAACATGCTGGGTGTTGTGCGTGCGCTGGCCCGGCGGACCGCGGACCATTGCGCGACGACCGAGGAATTCCTGCTCAAGTTCGAGGGGCGGATCAACGCCTTTGCGCGCACCCAGTCGCTCTCGACACATTCGCCCACCGGCCTGGTGAACCTGCGCGAAATCGTGTTCGACGAACTGCTGCTCCACCATCTGCAGGATGAAAGCCAGGTCAGCGTGGATGGACCGGACGTGATGCTGGGGATCAAGGGTTCGAACCTGCTCGGCCTCGCGGTGCACGAGCTGGCGAGCCATCTGGTGGCGCACGGGCGGATCGACGACGCGCCTTTCGCGCTTGCGATCAGCTGGGCGATCGAGCCGGACGCGGCGCCGGGGTCCGCCGAACCGCTGCTGCGCCTCACCTGGACGGTGCAAGCCCAGGGCCTTGGCGATCCCGATGTCGCACTCGACAGCCTGGCACAGGACGTGCTGCATTCGGCGCTACGTTACGAACTTGACGCCCGGACCCACGTCGAACCACAGCCCTCGGGTCTGGTGTTCGAGGTCAAGGTTCCGCTGGCCCGCGTGCAGGAACGCGACAGCTGAGATTTGCCTGAGGACCACCACCCTGGCACTGGCATTGCCAGAATTGTTATTGGAGATTGAGGTGATAGCGGTGTGTGGTGAGGATTGAGTGAGACGCGTGGCGGCCCCGGAAGCAGGGTGCTTTCGGGGCTGGTGTTTGTTGTTTGTGTGGGTTTTGTGTGGGGTGCGAGGTTTGGAGATGGGCCCCGGATCAGGTCCGGGGCAGCGAATTGCTAAACTCGCTGTGCTCATTAAGCAATTCTGCTGGTTGCGGGAGCAGGATTTGAACCTGCGACCTTCAGGTTATGAGCCTGACGAGCTACCGGGCTGCTCCATCCCGCGCCACCAACTGAGCCCTTTTGGGGGCTGAGCCCTAGAGGGCCGAAAACCGCCCGCGGCATATTGCCGGGGGCGGTTGTTCGACGATCATGAATGGGTTTTTCCATATGCACCGGCTTCAATGCCTGGCGACGCCCTACTCTTCCAACGCTTAAGCGGTAGTACCATCGGCGCAGTCAGGTTTCACGGCCGAGTTCGAGATGGGATCGGGTGGGGCACTGACGCTATGGCCACCAAGCAATGAAGCAGGTGCATATGGTTTTTAATCGATGCGGTTATACATTCAGATTTTGAAGACGATTATTCTTGGCGAATATCCGGCTTAATCATCCTTACACCAATGTTGTCATTGATGGTGGAACTCTCAAGCGCGAACAGAGTGATTAGGACCGGTTAGCTCCATGCATTACTGCACTTCCACACCCGGCCTATCAACGTGGTGGTCTTCCACGACTCGATGATAACTTATCTTGAGGGAGGCTTCCCGCTTAGATGCTTTCAGCGGTTATCCCGTCCATACATAGCTACCCTGCTGCACTCCTGGCGGAATGACAGGTACACCAGAGGTATGTTCAACCCGGTCCTCTCGTACTAGGGTCAACTCCTCTCAATTATCGACGCCCACGGCAGATAGGGACCAAACTGTCTCGCGACGTTCTGAACCCAGCTCACGTACCACTTTAATTGGCGAACAGCCAAACCCTTGGGACCTGCTCCAGCCCCAGGATGTGATGAGCCGACATCGAGGTGCCAAACGATTCCGTCGATATGAGCTCTTGGGAATCATCAGCCTGTTATCCCCGGCGTACCTTTTATCCGTTGAGCGATGGCCCTTCCACGAGGGACCACCGGATCACTATGACCGACTTTCGTCTCTGCTCGACTCGTCAGTCTCGCAGTCAGGCGAGCTTATGCCATTGCACTCTAACAGACGGTTTCCAACCGTCCTGAGCTCACCATCGCGCGCCTCCGTTACTCTTTAGGAGGCGACCGCCCCAGTCAAACTACCCGCCACAGAGGGTCCCTGCACCGGATAACGGTGCGAGGTTAGACATCAGAAAACAACAGGGTGGTATTTCACCTATGGCTCCACGACAGCTGGCGCCGTCGCTTCAAAGCCTCCCACCTATGCTACACAGTTCTTTCCTAATGCCACTCTGAAGCTGCAGTAAAGGTGCACGGGGTCTTTCCGTCTAACCGCGGGTACTCCGCATCTTCACGGAGAATTCAATTTCGCTGAGCATGTACTGGAGACAGTGGGGAAGTCGTTACGCCATTCGTGCAGGTCGGAACTTACCCGACAAGGAATTTCGCTACCTTAGGACCGTTATAGTTACGGCCGCCGTTTACTGGGGCTTCAATTCAGAGCTTGCACTCCTCCTCTTAACCTTCCAGCACCGGGCAGGCGTCAGGCCCTATACGTCGTCTTGAAGCCGACTTAGCAGAGCCCTGTGTTTTTGCTAAACAGTCGCTACCCCCTGGCTTGTGCCCCCTACACACGGTTGCCCGCATGTAGGGCCTCCTTCTCCCGAAGTTACGGAGGTAATTTGCCGAGTTCCTTCAGTACACTTCTCTCAAGCGCCTTGGTATACTCTACCATCCCACCTGTGTCGGTTTAGGGTACGGTCTATACG